>JBQCEK010000017.1:0-19102 GCA_051960335.1 Sphingomonas sp. | reverse complement strand
CGCCTCGTCGATCACCGCATCCTCGGGCCGATCGACGGGAATGTCGGTGGTGCCGATTTCGGTGAACGCGCCCTGATAGGGGATGGCGAAGACGATCCGGCGATCGGGTTGCTGGAGGATATAGGCGTGGGCGCCGTCATAGAGCCGCGGCACGACGATATGGCTGCCCTTGACGAGGCGGACGTTGCTTTTCGCGGCGACGCCGAGCGACCCAAGCATTTCATGAACCCACGGGCCCGCGGCGTTGACGAGGCCGCGCGCGGTGACGCTGCGACCGTCGGCGAGCGTCGCGCGCCAACCGCCGTCGATCCGCTCGGCCTTGTCGAGCGCGAGATAGGTTTCGATCGTCGCGCCATTGGCGGCGGCGTCGATCGCATTGGCGAGGGTGAGGCGGGCGTCATCGACGAAGGCGTCCCAATAGACGAAGCCCTTCGCGCCGCCCTTGAGCGGATCGGTGAAGGCGCGGTCGCTCGCCCGGAGCCCGCGCGAGCGGGGCAACGACGATTTGCCGCCCAGCAGATCGTAAAGATAGAGCCCGGCGCGGACCATCCACCACGGGCGCACGGCATGTTCGTGCGGCAGGACGAATTCGAGGCCGTGGATCAGGTGCGGCGCGGCCTTCAACAGCCGCTCGCGCTCGTGAAGCGCCTCTGCGACCAGGCGGAAATCGTAATATTCGAGATAGCGCAGCCCGCCGTGGATCAGTTTGGTCGATTTCGACGACGTCTCGCCGGCGAGATCGCCCTTGTCGACGAGCAGCACCGACAAGCCAAGCAGCGATGCCTCGCGCGCGATCGCGCAGCCGTTGATGCCGCCGCCGATGATCAGGAGATCGTGGTCCATCATGCGCCTCCTACGGCATTCTTTTCTTGCCGTCATTGCAGCGAAAGCTGGAATCTCTTCGTTGCCGGGAGACCCCGGCTTTCGCTGGGGTGACGAATGGGGGTGCGGTGACGAATGGGGGCGGGGTGACGAAGGTGGATGCGGCGAAGAATGAGGCGGGGCGACGAATGGAGCGCTGTGACGAATGGGGCGGGGTGACGGTGGGGGCGGAACCGCCTATCTCTCGTCGATGCCTCGTCCCAAAACCAAGCCGGGCCTGCCTTCCAGGAAGCAGGTGCTCGATTTCATCACCACCTCGGACACGCCCGCCGGCAAGCGCGAGATCGCGCGCGCATTCGGGCTGCACGGCGCGGACAAGATCGCCCTGAAGGCGCTGTTGAAGGACATGGCGGACGAGGGGCTGATCGACAGCGCGCCGGGCCGCGCGTTCCACAAGATGGGCGGGCTGCCCAAGGTGACGGTGCTTCGCGTCGTCGAGGCGGATGACGGCGGCAATGTGTGGGCCGTGCCCGAGAGCTGGCACGCCGATACGCCGCCCCCCAAGCTTCGCGTGCGCGAGAAATCGCGCAAAGGCGCGTTGGGCATCGGCGATCGCTTTCTCGGGCGGACCGAGGAAGTCGGCAAGGGCTGGATCGCGCATCCGATGAAGACGCTGGCGCGCGGCGAGGAGATGATGCTCGGCGTGCTGCACGAAGCGGGCGGGCGGCTGTGGCTGCAAGGCGTGGAAAAGAAGGAGCGGCGCGAGTTCCCGGTCGCCGATGCCGGCGGGGCCGAGCCCGGCGATCTGGTGCGCGCGGAGAAAACCGGGCGCGGCCCGCGCGTTTCCGCCAAGGTGATGGAGGTGCTGGGCGATCCGTTCGCGCCGCGGAGCTTCTCGATGATCGCGATCGAGAAGCTGGGCATTCCCGACGTGTTCTCGGAACGCGCGCTGGATGAGGCGGAACGGGTTTCAGCCCTGAAACTCGATCAGGCGCCGCGCGAGGACTTGCGGCACTTGCCGATCGTCGCGATCGACCCCGCCGACGCGCGCGACCATGACGATGCCGTATGGGCCGCGCCCGACGACGATCCGAAGAACGAGGGCGGATGGAAGGCGATCGTCGCGATCGCGGACGTGAGCTTTTATGTGCGCCCCGGCTCGGCGCTCGACATCGAGGCGCGCAAGCGGGGGAACAGTGTCTATTTTCCCGATCGCGTCGTGCCGATGCTGCCCGAATTGCTGTCGGCTGAAATGTGTTCGCTGAAGGAGGGCGTGGATCGGGCGGCGCTGGCCTGCCATTTGCAGGTGACGAAGGCGGGCACGCTGAAGAGTTGGCGCTTCACGCGCGCGGTTGTGCGGATTGCCGCAAACATCGCCTATGAGGATGCTCAGGCGGCGATCGATGCGCGCACGTCACCCCGGCGAAAGCTGGGGTCTCAGGCCGAGGGCGATGCGCTTGAGGCGCAAGATCCCGGCTTTCGCTGGGATGACGGATTGGTTGAGTCGGCGCTCCTCCCCCTCTGGGATTGCTGGCGCGCGCTTTACAAGGCGCGGGAGGCGCGCGAGCCGCTGGATCTCGATCTGCCCGAGCGGCGGATCGAGCTGGACGAGAAGGGGCGGATCATGTCGGTCGCGCCGCGCGAGCGGCTCGACGCGCACAAGCTGATCGAGGATTACATGATCGCCGCCAACGTCGCCGCGGCGAAGGCCCTCGAGGCGAAGAAGGCGCCGGTGATGTACCGCGTCCACGAGCCGCCGAGCCGCGAGAAGCTCGTTGCGCTGAAGGACTATCTCAAGACCTTCGATCTGGAATTCGCGCTCGGCCAGGTGATCAAGCCCGCGACGTTCAACCGCGTGCTGGCACGGCTGGGCGAGGCCGATTTCAAGCCGCAAGTGATGGAGCAGGTCCTGCGCACGCAGACGCAAGCCTATTACGCGCCGGCCAATCATGGGCATTTCGGGCTGTCGCTCGGCAGCTATGCGCATTTCACCTCGCCGATCCGGCGCTACGCCGATCTGGTCGTCCACCGATCGCTGGTCGCCGCCTATGACCTTGGCCCCGGCGGGCTGACCGACGACGAAGCGGCGCAGATGGAGCGCACCGGCGAAGTGATCTCGATGCTCGAGCGCCGCGCGATGGAGGCCGAGCGCGATACCGTCGATCGCTATGTCGCGGCCTATCTTTCGGAGCGGGTGGGCGAGGTGGTCGAGGCGCGGATCACCGGCGTGCTCAATTTCGGTTTCTTCGCGACCGTCGAGGGGATTGGCGGCGACGGACTGGTGCCGGCGCGTGACCTGGGGCGCGAATATTTCCGCTATGACGAAGCGGCGCGCGAACTGGTGGGCGAGGAAACGGGCACCACCTATGCGAGCGGGCAGCGATTGAAGCTGCGGCTGGCTGAGGCCAACCCGGTATCGGGGGCGCTTCGCTTCGAACTGCTCGATGAGGACCGATCGTCGCGGCCTGCGCCACGCAAGCCGGGCAGACCGGGCAAGCCGATCAAGCGGCGGGGGCGGCCGGCGAATATCCGGCATCGATAGACGGGTAGAGGGCTACAGCAACCCGATCAGCAGCGTCACGTTCAGGGCGATCACCAGTGCGGCGACCAGCCAGGCGGTGGTGCGCAGCCAGAGTGGGGTGGGGAGGCCGTTCATCATCGCCCGGTCGCCGGTGAACATCACCAGCGGCACGACGGCGAAGGGCAATTGCAGGCTGAGCACCACCTGGCTGAGGACGAGCAGGCTGGTCGCGCCGCGATCGCCCATCACGGCGATCACCACCACCGCGGGGATGATCGCGATTCCGCGGGTGATCATTCGGCGTAGCCACACCGGCATGCGCAGATCGAGGAACCCTTCCGCGACGATCTGGCCGGCAAGCGTGCCGGTGATGGTGGAATTCTGCCCCGAGGCGAGCAGGGCGATGGCGAACACCACGCTGGCAGCGCCGGCGCCGAGCATCGGGCTGAGCAGGCGATAGGCTTGTTCGATCTCGGCGACATCGGTGCGGCCGGCGACGTGGAAGGTGGCGGCGGCGAGGATCAGGATCGCGGCGTTGATGAACAGAGCGAAGGTCAGCGCCACGCTGCTGTCGATCGTTGCCAGCCGGATCGCGCCGCGCTTACCGGCGGTGCTTTGATCGAACCGGCGAGTCTGCACGACGGCCGAATGGAGATAGAGATTGTGCGGCATCACCGTGGCGCCGAGGATGCCGATCGCGATGTAGAGCATCGCCGGATCGGTGACGATCCGCGTCTGCGGCACCAGCCCCCCGGCGATCGCCGCGATGCTAGGCTGCGACACGGCCAGCTCGAAGGCGAAGCACAGTGCGATGACGACGAGCAGCGCGACGATGAATGCCTCCAGCTTGCGGAAGCCATATTGCTGGAGCAGCAGGATCAGCAGCACATCGAACGCGGTGATGCACACGCCGACGATCAGGGGCAGGCCGAACAGCAATTGCAGCGCGATCGCGGTGCCCAGCACTTCGGCCAGATCACAGGCGATGATCGCGATTTCGCACAGCACCCACAGCGGGATATTGATCGCCGGGCGGAATCGCGCGCGGCACGCCTGCGCGAGATCGAGCCCCGCGGCGATGCCGAGCCGCGCCGAAAGCGCCTGGAGCACCATCGCCATCAGGCTGGACAGCAACACGACCGAAAGCAGCGTATAGCCATAGGCCGAACCGCCGGCGAGATCGGTCGCCCAGTTGCCGGGGTCCATATAGCCGACCGCGACCAGATAGCCCGGCCCCGCAAAGGCGAACAGCCGCGCCCAGCCGCGCGCCGGCACGGCGATGCTGCGATGCGATTCCTCGAGCGAGGGCCGGTGCGGCTTCATGGCGGTGGCGGCAGAGGGCGGCGGGGTCATCGGCGGCGGCGGTCCTCGATTGCGGCGCAGGGGCAACGGCGCAACGCTAGCTTCGTTTCATGGTTGCGCAAGGATGGTGGTGCTGAACCGGCGCGGCGCCGGTCTTCTGTGCCTGCCTGTACAAGGGTTTTCGCCCGCCCAATCGGCCATTTCTGCGGAAGCGCGCATGACGTGGGAGGAAGCGGCTCAGATCACGTCCATATCGGCCTTGTAATGATGCCAGGCGAGGATCGCCGCAGCGCCGCGGTGCGGGCGCCAGCTTTCGGCCAGCGCGCGGGTCAGCTTTTCGCTGGGGCGCTCGGCATGGCCTAGGATACGGCCGATTTCGATCTGCACGGCCAGATCGCCGGCGGGCCAGATGTCGGCGCGGCCTTCGGCGAAAAGCAGGTAGATTTCCGCCGACCAGCGGCCGATCCCCTTGATCTGGACGAGCTGGGCGATCGCTTCCTCGTCATCCGCGGGCAGGCGATCGAGATCGAGCCGGCCGCTCGACACCTCATCCGCCAGGCTGCGCGCGTAGCTTGCCTTCTGACGGGAGAGGCCGGCGGCGCGTAGCGCCTCGTCACTTGCGGCGGCGACGGTGGCGGGATCGTTGAGATCGCCGACCTGGGTTTCGAGCTTCGTCCAGATCGAGGCGGCGGCCTGCACGCTGACCTGCTGGCCGACGATGGTGCGCAGCAGCGTGGCATAACCGCGATCGCGAATGCGCGGCTCGGGATAGCCGACGCGCGCGATCGCGGCGGCGATGGCGGGCTCCGACGCGGCGAGCGAATCGAGCCCGCTGCGCAATTGTTCGGCGCTCAGGCCCATATGTTGTTCCTTGATATGCGCCGGCGTTGGCGGCATGGCGACGCCGTTCGCTCAGCCCAGGAGAAGTCCATGCCGAAGGTTATCGTCACGACACGGGAAGGGGAAGTCCGCGAGATCGATGGCGAAATCGGCCTTTCGGTGATGGAAGTGCTGCGCGACAATGGCATCGACGAGATTCTCGCGCTGTGCGGGGGCTGCTGCTCCTGCGCGACCTGCCACGTGCATGTCGATCCCGAATTTGCGGCCAAACTGCCGCCGATGAGCGAGGACGAGAACGACCTGCTCGATTCGTCATCGGATCGCGACGAAACATCGCGGCTGTCGTGCCAGATCCCGTTCAGCGCGGCGCTGGATGGCCTAAAGGTGCGAATCGCCGAAGAGGATTGAGGGAGAACGGGCGGCGCTGTTCATCGGCGCTAACCGATCAACCGATCAGTGCCGGTGCTCGCGCTTCAGCGTGTAGCGGCCGTCCTGATAATCGGTGAACAGGCCGGGGATCGCCGGATGGTCGATCGGCTCCTCGCTGTCATCAAGCACCAGATTGCCCTGGCTGACATAAGCGACGTAGCTCGATTCCATATTCTCGGCGAGGAGATGGTAGAAGGGCTGATCCTTGCGCGGGCGCAGATCCTGGGGGATCGCGTCATACCATTCGTCGCTGTTCGCGAAGACGGGATCGACATCGAAGATCACGCCGCGGAAATCGAACAGCCGGTGCCGCACGACATCACCGATCGCGACGCTGGCATGCGCGATCGCGGGGAGCGGAATCTCGCCGATATGCGGGGAATCGGGGGTGGGGGACGCGACCATGAACATAATCTAGTCGTTGTTTTGCGCCGCACAAGCAGGGACCTTGTGCGGCGGGATCGATTACGTTAGAGGCCGCCGCTCAATTCGACCTGCATGCCGTTCGGTCTGTCCGAACCCAAGCATGAATCCTCGCGGAGAGGTGCCAGAGTGGTCGATTGGGACGGTCTCGAAAACCGTTGTGCCTTCACGGGTACCGTGGGTTCGAATCCCACCCTCTCCGCCATTCACCGTTTGGAATCGGCCCCCGTCGAGCAGTCGGGTCGGGAAACCGGGCGCGCCGCCGCCAGAGCGATCGGCGCGCTTTTCCCCATGGGGATGGCGGCATTCCCTAGAACTTTGCGCCCAGTCTCAGCCCGATCGTGCGCGGGGTGATCGGGACGATGTACGGCCGCTGCCCACAGCTGCCGCATTCCGAAAAGCGCGACAACTCCGCTCGCTCGTCCCAAAAATTCTGGACGAACAACTCGATGCTATATTTCGAAAAATCGATGCCCAGCGCCGCATCGCCGGTGGTGTATTGCTTCAACCGGCCCAGTTGAGCGGCCGGATTGATGATGTTGCCGGTGCCCGTTTCGTAGATCGCAGTGCGGATGTCGGACGAGGCCGAGCTCTGATGCGCGATGACGATCTGGCCATATCCCTTGGCATCGCCGATCGGCACGGTGTAGCGCGCGGTGCCGTTGACCTTGAAGCGCGGGGTAATCGGCAGCCGCGTACCCTTCGGCGCCGACACGATATTGCCGTTGCCCGTATCGGCGCAGGTGAGCGTGGGATCGTCATAAAGGCACAGGTTCTGCTGCGTCTTGGCGTCGGTGTAGGAGCCGGACGCGCTGAGCGAGAGCGGCCCGCTGGCATAATTGGCGTCGACCTCGATCCCGCGAATGCGAGCGTTGGGGCCGTTATGCACCTCAGTGAAGCTGTTCGCGCCAAGGAAGGAGAATTGGAAATGCTGCCAATCCTGCTGATACAGCGCCACGTTAAAATGCGCCGCGCCGCCGAGGAACGTCGTCTTCACGCCGACCTCGTAATTGACCAGATAATCGGGAGCGTAGGGCGGCACATCGACGCGGCGGTTGATGCCGCCGGGCCGGAAACCACGCGACCACGTGCCGTATAGCAGCAGGTCGCGGCTAGGCTTCCAGGTGAGGTTCAGCCGATGCGTCACGCCTTGGCCCTGCGCTTCGACCGGCCGAATGCCGCCGCCGGTCGAGTAGCTGGCAAGATTGGTGCACGGGCTGCCGGCGACGGCCGGTGGCAGCAAGGTCGTCGATCCACCGTCGTTCAGCGCATCACCCAGCCGCTGCCCGTCAACGGTGAAGCACTGGATGACGCCGGTGCGCGAACTGCCGGCGCCATTATATGGGGTGTCTGTATAATCGCCGCCTGGATTGCGGCCGAAACCGAAGAAGCCGATCAGCGAATTATCGTAGATGAACGCGCGCGCGCCGGCGGTAAACGTCAGGTTCGGCAGCAGGTCATAGCTCGCCTCCCCGAACATCGCATAATCCTTGTCGACCCGGTGCTGCTGCGTCAGCCACAAGGTGCCGGGAAAGCCGTTGACCGACACATCGTCGCCCAGGTCGGGAATCTGATAGTCCTGATGGATCAGGTTGCTCTGGCGTTGGTAGAACAGCCCGGCGACCACGCGAAAACGCTCATCCTGCGGCGATGAAACGCGCAGTTCCTGGCTCATTTTCTTGAAATGATCGGTCGCGAGTACGTTCTGCCGCGGATCGATCGTGTTGCCGGCATTGTCGAGATAATAGAAATAGCCAGCTAGCCCGCCGACCGACGAATAAAGCGAATCGTAGGCCTCCGCATAATCGGTGTAGTCGCTCGATTGCGCATCCTTGCGATCGAGATAGGCGCCGGCATAGGTGAGGTCCCAATTGCCGACCTTGCCCTCGATCGTCAGCGCGGCCTGGACAAAGCGATCGCGGCGATATTCGGGATAGAAGCGCTGGACCTCGAGATCGCCGACCTGCGGATCATAGGCATAGGATCCGTGCGACCGCTCGTCCTGATAAAGCACCGTCGGCGTCACCGTCCAATTTTGGTCGAGATCGATTTTGAGGGCGGCGCGGCCGCCCCATGTCTCGGTGTCGTTATAATCCTTTTTGACGAACGCCGCGTTATCGACGGTGATGCCGCCCGGCTGCGGCAAAAAGCTGCGCGTGCCCGGAACGTTGTCGATGAATCCGGCGTCGCGTTGATAATAGCCGACAACCCGCAGCGCCACGTCTTGCGAAAAGGGCGTGTTGAGCATCCCCTCCAGCTTGCCGCCGACGCCGCCATGATCGACCGTGTTGATCTCGCTATCGACGCGACCATAGAAGCCGCTGGTGTCGGGCTTGTTCGTGATTATGCGGATCGTGCCGGCTTCCGACGACGCGCCATAAAGCGTGCCCTGTGGCCCCGACAGGCTCTCGATCCGGGCGATGTCGTAGATATGGACATCCAGCGTGCCGCCGATCGTGGTGATCGGTTGCTCGTCGAGATAGCTGCCGACCGTTGGCAACGGCCCGGAATGGTTGCCTTCCGCACCATTGGCCGAGGCGGCGACGCCCCGGAAATAGACCGTCGTGACACCGGGTTGCGTCGTCAGGAAGGCGACGGACGGGAGCAGCTTGGTATATTGCTGGAAGTTCGAAACATTGAGGTCATCGAGCTTCTTGGTGCCGAATGCCTGAATGCTGATCGGCACATTCTGCAGGCTTTCCTCGCGCTTTTGCGCGGTGACGATGATGTCGTTTTCCGAAGCCGTATTTTCCGGCGGCGGCGTCGCTTGATCGCCGGGAGGCGCCGTTTCCTGAGCAAAGGCTGGTGTCGCCCATATGGCGGTCGAGGCTAGGAGAATGGCGACGGTCGCGTGTGAACGGGAAAACTGCATGATGGCCCCCGAAACGACAAGTTGTTTCAGGATGCTGTTCGCGCACGCAGCATTCGTCAATCCGTAGCGCGATGTGCGATCATTTCGTGACGGAGGCGTGACAGTTTTACAACGGCTCGTTCGGCGCGCCGGGATACGCGTCGATCACGTCGCCAAGCGCGGCCTTGAGCGGATCGAGCCAGGGTTCGAACGCTTTCCAGCTTGCGGTTCCGTCGCGAAAGATCGGACGTCGGACCTGTTCGGAACTGGCGGTGCGCACCGCCCGCTCGGTTTCGTGGAAGCTGAGGCAGGCTGGCTCGAAACCCAGCCCGCAGGCGGCGAGTAGGGCGCGCACCGCGGCTTCGGTATCATCGACCATGCGTTCGTAGAACACGCGGTGGACGCGGCCGGGCAGCACCGTATCGACATGCGCCATCAAGCGGACGTAGTCGCGATAATAACGCCCCATGTCATCGAGCGCATAGCTGAAGCCCTGTCCGCGCGCGAAATGCTGTTTGAAGTTCGAAAAGCAGCAGCCGAGCGGGTGGCGCCGCGCATCGATGATCGTCGCGTTCGGCAGGATCAGATGGATGAACGGGACATGTGCCCAGTTGTTGGGCAGCTTGTCGATGAAAAAGGGCCTGCCTGTGCGGCGTTGGACGCGGGTACGATCCAGATATTCCTCGCCCAGCGCGTGAAGCTCCTTCCCCGGCAAGTCTGCGATGTTGCCAGGGTAACCCTCTCCACGCCTGGCCAGCGCGGGAATATCGGGCAATTCGGTCGTTCCTTCGACCAATGAGTGACTTGAAAGGATCTGCTCGATCAGCGTTGATCCCGCGCGCGGCATGCCCAGGATGAAGATCGGATCGGGTGCCTTGCAGCCTAGATCGCGCCGGGCATCGAGGAAGTCGCCGGTGTAGAGCGCGATACTGCGATCGACGAACGCCTCCGTCTCGCCGGCGTCATAGCCGATCGACGCGCGCCTGAGCGTATTGCCCGCGGCGTAACGAGCGAAGGACCGTGCCGCTTGCTTGCGGTCCTCGAACGCCTTGCCGAGCGCGAAATCGAGGTGGAAGCGATCTTCGTCCGTCAGGTTGTCCTGCGCGCGCGCCGCCTCCATCGCGGCGATATCGTCATCGTCGAAGCGCACCGTCTTGAGGTTGGCGAGGCTCCACCATGCTTCGCCCAATTCGGGTGCCAGCGCCAAGGCGCGCCGATAGGCAGCGATGCCGTCCGCCTGGCGCCCGACGGTCTTCAGCATATGGCCAAAGCTCATCCATATGCGCGGTTGCCGTGGTTCGGCCGCAAGCACCGATTCATATAGCGCGATCGCCGCCTCGAAATCGCCGATTCGCCCGAACGCCGCCGCTTTCAAATTGGCGTGGCCGACATTGTCCGGCTGGTCCGCAAACAGGATGTCGAGCTCGGCAATCGCTTCGATCGGACGATTGAGGCGATAAAGCACTAGCGCCAGATTGGCCCGCGCTGCCGTGAAACCGGGAGAGAGCTCGATGGCCCGCCGGAGCAGCGTTTCGGCGTCGCGATATCTGCCGATCCGTCCCGCCAGTTCGGCGAGCATGCGGATCGCTGCGACGTCGAACGGGTCTTCCTTCAGGTGCTGCCGCAACAGCGGCTCGGCCACATCCAGCCGGCGGTCGTGAAGCGCGGCCGCCGCCGCGATGAGCCGAGGCGGATAACGCCCGCCGATCACTGTGATCTCCCCGATGATCGGCGCACGCGGCGGAGGCTATTTCGACAGCGCCGGAATCAGCGACAGATAATAATCGATCGCCGGACGAATGTTCGCGACAGGCGTGCGCTCGTTCAGACCGTGGCTGAAATCCTCCGATTCCTTGATGAAGACGGGGCTCGCGCCATAGCTCGGGACGTGGTGATAGCGAAACCACATGCTGTCGCTCGCGCCCGATGCCATGCTGGGGAAAACCGGCACGCCGGGATAGACCTTGTTCATCGCGCCCTTCACCGCGGCGATGAAGTCGGCGCGCTGCGGCGACGCATCGTTGGGAACCGAACCTACCGTCACGTCCTTGAAGGAAACCGCCGGATCATCGGCAACCCGTTGCAGTTCCGCCATGATGGCGGCCGGCCTGTGGCCGGGAAAGATGCGGCAATTGACGTTAGCAGTGGCGCGTTGCGGCAGGGCGTTGAGCGCATGGCCGCCGCTGATCATCGTCGCGACGCAGGTGGTGCCGATCTTGCCGATCATCGCCGGATTGGCCGAAAGCGTCGCAATCGCCTGCTTGTCGGCAGGATCGGCCGCGAAGGCGCGCATCGCGGCGCCGGTTTCGGGGTCTTCATATAGTGCCGCCGTAGTGAAATACGCCTTGGTCAAATCGCTGACTTCGGGCGTGAATTGATAGGCCCCGATCTTCACCAACGCCTGTGACAGCTGGACGATGGCGTTGTCCTTGCGCGGCATGGATGAATGGCCGCCGGGATTGGTGACCGTGAGTTCGAAATCGGCATAGGTCTTTTCGGCGCCCTGCCAGGTGAAATATTCGGGCTTGCCGGTCTCTTCATTCAGCGTTCCGCCGCCGCCATCGATGTTGAGCACCAGATCGCTATCGGCGAGCTTGTCGGCGATGATGGCGCTCGTCTTCATCTCGGTTTCTTCATCGCCCGAGAATTCGATGATGATCGTCCTTCGCGGGCGATACCCTTCGCGCTTGAGCTCGATCAGCGAAGCGATGGCCAGCGTGCCGTCCAGCTTCATGTCGGTCGCCCCGCGGCCATAGAGATAGCCGTTTTCGACAATCGGCTTGAACGGATCGCGCTGCCAGTCGGCGGGATTCGCCTCGACGACGTCCATATGACCGGAAATGACCAAAGGCTTGAGCGCGGGATCGGACCCCGGCCAGCGCGCGATCAGATAGGCCGTGTCGCCGACCGGCGTAATCGTCACGTCCTTGTCGGCGAAGCCGCCGGCGACGAGCGCCGCCTTGTAGAGCGCGGCAACCTGCGGCGTCTTGTTATCCGGGCCTTGCACCGATCGAAGCGAAATCGCCTGTTCGGCAAGGCTAAGCGCCTGTGCCTCGGCCGTTTGATGAGCTGGAAGAGAAGGCGATGCATTCGCCGCCAGCATGATCGCCGTCGCGCCAATCAGTATCTGCTTTTTCAAACCCCCAGCCTCCCACGCATCGATCAGAGTCCTGCTACCATCGGCAGAACAGGCCAAAGACGACCGTTGCGCAAGCCCAATCGGCGAACAGGGGACAATTCAGGCGACGATCGCCGCGCCGAAGGACTATTTTTGGGGTAGGGCCGAGAGGGCGCGAGGGTGATGAGTGACGTAGAACAAAAGCGAGGCAATCACCTTTTGGGATGCGGAAGGGGGCTACCGGCCGATCTTGACCCGCAGACCGACGACGACCGCATCGGCGAGGCGCTCGGCGCCACTCGGGCGAGCGACATATTGGATGTCAGGCTGAAGGCTGAGCCAGGGCGCAAGCACGGCGCGATAGGCCGCTTCGATGATGACCTCGCGCGGCCCGGTCGCGTCGCCCGCGAGCGCCTGGCTGCGACGATAGCGATCCCCAAGCTCGGCGTCGGCGATCGATAGACCGACCTGATCGGCCGGACGGGCCGGGAAGGCGCCGGTATAGACCAGCCCGCCGCCGATATAGCCAGCGACCGGATTGAACCGCGGATTGGCGAGGCCGACACGGAGCCAGCCCGCCAGGCCTTGCGGCGTCGCATCATATGCCCCCGTCAGCCGCCGCTCGATGAAGGTATAGCCGCCGGCATTGCCACGGCCAGCCGATCCCGCCGGCCACAGATCGTCGAACCGCGCAGTATAGCCCCAGCCGCCGAGCGCCACTTTCGTACCGCCGCTTAGATAGTTGATTTCACCGACAAGCAAGGCGCCGTCTTTGCCGGACAGCTTAATGACGGTTCGCCCCGGATGCGCGGGATCGCCCGGCACGCCGTCCAGCACGGCCGCGCGCACCAGCCAGTGGTCGTCGAACCTGAGGTCGCCGCGAACCGCCAGCGAGGTATCGGGGAAAATCGAGGGGCCGTTGCGGCCGCTTTGCGAGAAATCGGGGCCGATTCCGTGCGATGAAAGCAGGAACAGCCCACCGCTGACCGTCGTATCGAACTCCGAATTGAGGTTGTAGAGACCGGCCTTTACGGTTGCCCGTCGACCGATATCCTGCTGCACCCAAGCCTCGAACAGACGGGCGGCGCGAACATCGGTTTCGACGTTCGACACCGATTGGATGTCACCGACCAGACTGGGCGAAAACGACACGCCGTTGTTGTACAGGCCATAAAGGAAGATCTTGCCGCCGCGCCAGCCGAGCAGGCGATCGGTATCAATCGACGCCTGAAGATCGACATTGTCGAGATAGCGCACGCCGCGAGCGATGCCGCCCGCGACATTGCTTCTGAGATCGGCGGTATAGACCGCCGAAACGGTGACGGCGCCGTGAGCGTCCTCGTCCGCTGACAGAGGGAAGCCGGTGGGGCGCTCGTCCTGCGCGTGCGCGGGCGGCGCCAGGCCGATCAACGCCAGGGCAAACGCGGCGACGATCGCCGCGCTGCCTGCGCCCCGACCACCGATCACACCGCGTCCTCGAGCGAGAAGCGGTCGCTGTCTTCGTCATAGGCGAAGATTTCGGCGTAGCGGCCCCAGTGCGTGACTGTGCGCAGCGTTTCGCCGGCATAGGCTTCCGACATGTAATCCTCCAGCTCGTCGCGGAAGCGGCGCGCGGGCGCGCTGTGTTCGGCGCGTTCGTCGAGGATGCGGCGGATGTGCTGGGCGAGCGGGACATAGGCGAGCAGTGCGCGCTTGAACAACGCCTTGCGCTGATCGACGTCGCCTTCGGCATAACGCCTGGCTGAGCGCGTCAGGATGATCTCTGCGCCGCGCAGCTCGACGAAGCGGAGCAATTGCAGCGTTTCCGCGATCGGGAAGAGATCGTCGATTTCCAGCTGCAATGTGTCGGCAAGATCGGCGAGGCTGGCGCGACCGTCGAACGGCTGCGCGTCGACTTCCTCGATCAGGCCGGCCATCGCGTTGGTCGATACGCGCGGCAGCACCATCGCGATGCCGGTGCCGGGGAAATGCCCGTCGCGCGCGGGCGCGGCCGGCGCCTTGGCGGTCATCCGCGCATAAATATCGTCGACCAGCGCGCGAAACGCCGGATCGAGCCGATCGCGCGGCTGCGGCAGATCGACCTTGATCTCCGCAGCGACACGGCCGGGATTGGAGGAAAACACGAGGATGCGGTCGCACATCAGCACCGCCTCCTCGATATTGTGGGTGACGATCAGGATCGCCTTGATCGGCATCCGGCCTTCGGACCACAGATCGAGCAGATCGGAGCGCAGCGTTTCCGCGGTCAGCACGTCGAGCGCGGAGAAGGGCTCATCCATCAGCAGAAGCGACGGGTTGACGACGATCGCGCGCGCGAGCCCGACGCGCTGGCGCATCCCGCCGGACAATTCCTTCGGATAGGCATTCTCGAATCCGTCGAGCCCGATCAGATCGATCGCGGCCAGCGCGCGGCTGCGGCGCTCGTCCGCCGGCACGCGTTGCGCCTCCAGCCCCAGCTCGACATTTTCCTGGACGGTGAGCCAGGGGAACAGCGCGAACGTCTGAAACACCATTGCGACGCTGGGCGTCCCTTCGTCGCCGATCAGCCGCACCTCGCCGTCGCTGGGCGAAAGCAGGCCGGCGATCGAGCGCAGCAGCGTGGATTTGCCCGAACCCGATCGGCCGAGCAGGCCGACCACTTCATTTTCGTACAGCGTGAGATCGACGTTTTCGAGCACCTGGCCGGCAGCGCCCTGCCGGCCATAATGGTGGCTGACGCCGCGAACCTCGACGAGCGGGCGGGCGGATACGGTGGGGGCGAGCGTGGCCATGAGCAATCTCCCGGCGAGGATCAGGCGAAACGAAGGCGGCGTTCGGCGAAGCCGTACATCGGCCGCCAGACGATGCGGTTGAAGACGAGCACGAAGACCGACATCACCGCGATGCCCAGCGCGACGCGCGGCAGATCGCCGGCAACGGTGGCGCTGGCGATGTACGAGCCGAGCCCGGCGGCCTCGAGATGGTGACTGCCCCACGAGACCGATTCGGCGACGATGCTGGCGTTCCACGAGCCGCCCGAGGCGGTGAGCGCGCCCGTGACGTAGTAGGGAAAGATCGCCGGCAGGACGACGCGCCGCCACCATTGCCAGCGCCGCACCCCGAAGATCGCCGCGGCCTGGCGCATGTCAGTGGGGATCACGCTGGCGCCGGCGATGACGTTGAACAGGATGTACCACTGCGTGCCCAGCACCATCAGCGGCGACAGCCAGATCCCCGGCGTGAGATGCCAGTGGACGATCGCCACCACCACGAAGGGAAACAGCACGTTGGCCGGAAACGCGGCGAGGAACTGCGCGACCGGCTGCAATCGTTCGGACAGGCGCGGATTGAGGCCGATCCACACGCCGATCGGCACCCAGATCAGGCTGGCGACGGCGATCAGCACGATCACGCGGAGGAGTGTGAGCACGCCGAACCAGATCGCCGTCAGCGCATCGGACCAGCTCAGCGTGCGGCCGACATAATCGATCACCAGCCACGCCGCGCCAGCGACCAGCACGGCCAGCACGATCTTCCAG
The DNA here is from genome assembly GCA_051960335.1 of Sphingomonas sp. GTDB lineage: Bacteria > Pseudomonadota > Alphaproteobacteria > Sphingomonadales > Sphingomonadaceae > Sphingomonas. The sequence goes on along the minus strand of JBQCEK010000017.1, from coordinate 3,278 downwards.
GCGGTATCGCCCAGTCGTTGCAGCTGCGGCGACGCGTGCGCCCGCCCGCGCGGCCGCGGGGGCGGCTCCAGCGCGAGCAGCAGTCGGCCGATGCCGAGCAGCGGCGCGAGCGCGACCGGCAGCAGGCGGGCGCGGCGGAACAGATCATACGCCCAGGAGCGCGGCCGCGAGGCGCTGGCGGTATCTTCGAACCGGAATCGATCGGCCCAGGCGACGATCGGGCGGAAGAACAATTGATCGTAGAGCAGGATCAGCACCGCCATCGCGCCCACCGCCCAGGCCACCGCGCGCGTATCCTGATGCGCGATCGCCAGCGCCAGCCATGATCCGATCCCCGGCAGCGCGACCGTGGTGTTGCCGACGGTGATCGCTTCCGATGCGACGATGAAGAACCACCCGCCTGACATCGACATCATCGCATTCCACACCAGGCCGGGGATCGCATAGGGCAATTCCAGCCGCAGGAAGCGCCGCATCGGCGAGAGGCCGAAGCCGCGAGTCACCTCCTCCAGATCGGACGGCACCGAGCGCAGCGACTGATAGAAGCTGAACGCCATGTTCCACGCCTGGCTGGTGAAGATCGCGAACACCGCGGCGCATTCCACGCCAAGTTGCTGGCCGGCAAACAGCCGCATGAAAAAGGTTACGGTGAAGGTGAGGAAGCCAAGGATCGGTACCGATTGCAGGATATCGAGCGCCGGCACGATGATCTGTTCGGCGCGCTTGCTGCGCGCGGCGAGCGTTGCGAACACCAGCGTGAAGACGGTGGATGCCGCCAGCGCCGCGAACATCCTGAGCGTGGTGCGAAGCGCATAGCTCGGCAGGTTGATCGGATCGAGCGCGATCGGCGCCGCCTTCAGCCCCGATAGCGGCTGGGCGACGCCCTCCGCCCCGCGCACGATCAGCGCGAACAGCCCCGCGAGCAGCAGGAATGCGGCGACGTCCGCCAGATTGGGCGGCGATTGGCGGAGCAACCGGGAAAATGGCCGCACCGCACGGGCCGGCAAAGCTTGGACTTGCACATCTCACCTCGATCGAACGCCACCGTCGGCGTCCGCGGGCGAGACCTGACGCGATCAGGCTCGAACGGGCGCCGCCGATGGCAGGGGCTGTCGACTACTGTCGCTTGGCTGGGGTTGCGTGTCTTCCCACAACGTCGGCGCGCGGGCCGGCCGAGCCCCCCTCACTCCTAAATCGATCAATTGTCAATCGGCTTCGTCAGCGGGCCGATCGGCGGCGGATGACTAGCCCTCGCCGGCGGCGGCCGGTCGCTCGCGAAACCCGATCATGGCCAGCGCCGCCAAGGTCATCAATGCGGCCGCGATGAGCATGGTGAAGACGGGCTCGGTCGGGAAATAGGTCTTGATCACGCCGCCCATGATCGTGGCCACGATCAGTTGCGGCAGGACGATGAAGAAATTGAAGATGCCCATGTAGATGCCGAGCTTGCGTTGCGGCAGGCTGTTGGCGAGCAGCGCATAGGGCATCGTCAGGATCGACGCCCAGACCACGCCGATTCCGATCATCGGCGCGATCAGCGCATATTGGCTGCGCGTGACGAACAGGGCGGCGAAGGATACCGCGCCGATCAGCAAGCTCAGCACATGCGTTCGCGCCGCGCCGATGGTCCTGGCGAGCAACGGCAGCACGAAGGCCGCGCAGGCGGCGACGCCTGAATAGATCGCGAACAGCACGCCGACCCAGGTGCCCGCCTCGTTATAGGCATCGGACGCCGGGTCGATCGTGCCATAGACATGCTGCGCGACCACCGGCGTCATATACACCCACATGATGATCAGCGCGCCCCAGGTGAGGAACTGGACGAGCGCGAGGTGGCGCATCGTGGCGGGCATGGTCGCGAGATCGCTGACGATATGGCTAAGCGCATTGTCCCCGCGGCCAGCGGCGACCAGCGCGCGCGATACGAGCTGGGCAAGCCCGTAAGCGGCGACGCCCGCCGCGACCAGATACGCCTCGCCGGCCGAGGCGAGCCATCCGGTCCGCGCGCCGAACCAGATCGCCAGCGCGAGCACGACGCCGCCCGCGATCCACGCCCACCCGGTGCGCGGCGCGACGATCGGCGCCTCATCCAGATCGGTGCCGGGGCGCTCGCCGAAAGCGCGCAGCTCGTCGGGCGAGTATTCGCGCGTCGTCAATACGGTCCACAGCACGGCGGCGAGCAGCATCAGCCCGCCGAAATAGAAACCGTAGCGCACGGCATCGGGCACATGGCCGGGCGTGGCGCTGTTCGACACGCCAAGCCCATGTTCGAGCACCCAGGGGGCGAGGCTGGCGACGACGGCGCCGGCGCCGATGAAGCCGGTCTGAAAGGCGTAGCCGGCGGGGCGCTGTCGCGGTGCGAGCATATCGCCGACGAAGGCACGGAACGGCTCCATCGAAATGTTGAGCGACGCATCGAGCACCCACAGCATCACCGCCGCCACCCAGATCGCCGGCGCATTGGGCATGGCGAACAGCGCGAGCGTGGCGAGCACCGCGCCGGCCAGGAAATACGGTCGCCGCCGGCCGAGCCGGCCCCAGGTGCGATCGCTGTAATGGCCGACCAGCGGCTGGACGAGCAGCCCGGTGAGGGGCGCTGCGATCCACATCAGCGCGAGACTGTCGAGCGGGGTGCCCAGCGACTGGAAGATCCGGCTGGCGTTGGCGTTCTGCAACGCGAAGCCGATCTGGATACCGAAGAACCCGAACGATATGTTCCAGAGTTGGGCGGGGCCGAGCGTCGGCCGATCGGTGCTGGTCAGTCTCGCTCTCCCCGGTCGCGCGGCGCCTGGTTCAGCCCGCCGCTCTTAATCACGCGAATTCGTATCCAGCGCCAGCACCATCGCGCCGAACGGCGGGATGAGGTCGCCATCGGGGGCGTGCGTGGCGATCACCACTTCGCGCCAGTCACCCAGCGGCCAGACGCACGGTTCGGGTGAAAGGTTGAAGACGCATAGCAACCGTTCGCCGTCGCCGATGCGCTCGAACGAGAGAATGGCGTCGTCGTGCGCGACCGCGCGAAGCGCGCCGTCTCGCAGGGCGGCATACGCGTGGCGGACCGCCAGCACGCGCCGAGTCCAGGCCCGCGGCGAGTCATCATCCCGATTCTGGCGATCGACCGCCAGTGCGGCGTGATCGGGGCCGACCGGCAGCCACGGCGCGGCCGACGAAAAGCCAAGCGCTGGGGCTTCCGCCTGCCAAGGCATCGGGGTTCGCGCGCCGTCTCGCGACAGCGTCAGCGGCCAATTGGCGATCGCTTCGGGATCCTGAAGCCGATC
>JBQCEK010000016.1:0-15403 GCA_051960335.1 Sphingomonas sp. | reverse complement strand
GCTGCTATATGCCTTGCTGATCGCCGCCGATGCGTTGGCCGTCGCGCTTGCCTTCGCATTCGCCAGCCTGGTGCATTTCGACAAGGCGATGGGATGGCAAAGCACGCGGCTGAGCGGGCTGATCATTCCGATCTTCCTCGCCCTGGCGCTCAACGGCCGCGCCTATGGCATCACCGCGCTGCTCGATTATGCGCGCGGAGCGATGCGCGCGACGCTCGCCTTCCTCCTCGCCGCGGGGCTGATCCTGTTCGTGCTCGACAAGATCGGCGTGCTTCACGTCTTCAATGGTTGGCTGATCACCTATTCGATCGGCGCTTCGATACCCGCGATCCTGGCGGGACGCGCGCTGGTGGATCGCGTTGCGCGCTCGGTGCTCGACAATCGCCCGCTGCACGAACTGGTGATCGTCGATGGCATTCCCTCACACGCCGAGCGCGACACTCCGGTGGTCGGCGATGTGATCCTTGACGCCGACGCGGCAGGCATCGCGGCCGACGTCTCCGATCCGATGATGCTCGATCGGTTCGGCACATTGCTCAAGAACGTCGATCGGGTGACGATCGCGTGCGCGCCCGAACGGCAGCACGACTGGCGTCTCATCCTCAAGGGCGCGGCGATCGACGGGGAGGTTCACGCCAGCGACCGCGCGTGGCCGGCCAACACGCCCCCCGCGATCGATCCGAGCGATCATCCCGCACACCTGCCCACCGCGATCGACATCCTTGCCAAGCGGGTGTTCGATCTGGTCTTCGTGCTTGCGGCCCTCGCGTTCCTGGCGCCGCTGATGCTGATCGTGGCGTTGGCGATCAAGATCGACAGCAGCGGCCCCATATTCTTCGTTCAGCAGCGCGTTGGGCGGGGGAACCGACTGTTCCGCATGTACAAGTTCCGATCGATGCGCACCGACAGCTGCGATGCAGACGGCCGCCAGTCGACCAGCCGGGACGATGATCGGATCACTCGGGTCGGCCGGTTGCTGCGCGCCACCAGCATCGATGAATTGCCACAGCTCTTCAATGTGCTGGCCGGCAGCATGAGCATCGTCGGGCCGCGCCCCCATGCACTGGGATCAACCGCCAGCGAGAAGCTGTTCTGGGATATCGATCGCCGCTATTGGCTGCGCCACACCTATCCGCCGGGGCTCACTGGCCTTGCCCAGATCCGCGGGCACCGCGGCGCGACGCTGCACGAACGCGATCTCGAAAACCGGCTCGCGTCGGATCTCGAATATGTTCAGCGCTGGTCGCTGTGGCTGGATATGAAGATCGTCCTCCAGACGTTCGGCGTCATCGTCCACCCCAACGCTTTTTGAACGGAGAGGCGATCAGGCGAGCGCCGCGTGGTAGGTAGCGAGCGTCTTCATCGCGATGTCATCCCAATCGAAGCGGCGGCGGAAATCGGCGGGATCGACGGCATAATGCGCGCTCGGCATCGCCAGACCGGCCGCCAGCGCGCCGACATCGCCGACAGGGAAATAGCGATCTTCCGGCAAGCCGAGATCACGGTTCGGCTGGATGTCACTCAGCAGCATCGGCGTGCCGCACGACGCCGCCTCCAGCGCCGCGATCGGCAGCCCCTCGTGATAGGAGGGCATGACGAACAGGTCGGTATGCTCGAATAACGCGCGCAGCGTCGCGCGGTCCTGCAAGCCGGCGAACAGGGTTCGTGCCGACGCTCGCGAACGTAGGGTGCGCGCATAGGCGCTTTCATGGTCTGCGCCGCCGACGATCACCAGCTGGCGAGGATCGGCGCTCCGTTCATGCGCATCGATCAGATCATGGAACCCTTTTTCGGGAACGAGGCGGCCGACCGCAAGGATGTAGGCGCCACTCGCAAGGCCGAGCCGCGCCAGCGCATCGCCGGTCGCTTGGGGCAGTTCCGGCGCGCCGTTCGGGATGTGGACGATCCGCGCCGCCGATCGCGGGAATTTGCGCTTCAGCCGCTGCGTGAGAGAGGGCGAAACCGCGATCAGCCGGTTGGCGCTCGTCGCGGCCAGCCGCTCGCCGAGGCGAAGCATCTGGCGAGCGACAAAACCCCATTTGGCGCGGTTATAATCCTCGCCGTGATGGGTGACGACCACGCGCATGCCGAGCAGCCGCGCCAATGGCGCCAGCAGCGCCGGACCGATGGCGTGGATATGGACCATCTCAGCGCCCGCACGCCGCGCCGCGATCAGCGCGTTGAAGGTCGAAGCGATCGCCTCGAAGGATCGCGACCGCGGGGACGCGATCGGCACGACCGTGACTCCCTGATAGTCGTAGGCGCCTTGGGCGACATAGGGCGAGCGCGCATAGACGGTGATCGCCGCCGCCGGATCGAGCGTCTTGATCCGCGGCAGGATTTCCTCGCAATGCGTTTCAACCCCGCCCATCACCCCGGGGATGCCGCGCAGACCGGTAACCGCAACCTTCATCAAAGCGCGCGTTCGGCCTTGGCCGATAATTCCGCGAGCAGACCATCCGCCTGCTGCAGCGCCGCGTCGATCGTCATAGCCGTGCGGACGATATCGACATCATGGGTCCAGCAATCGATGAAATTGCCGATCTTGCGGTAGCTATTGTCCAGCGCGACATGGGGGATGCCCAGCAGCGTGGACATGATATGGCCGTGCAGCCGATCGGTGATCACCACGCGCCCCGACGACAGCATGCCGATACCGCGATTGATCCTTGCCTTGGCGAGGCGATCGTATTTGGTCAGTTGCGCCGCCGCCGCATCGCTGCCGATCGTCAGTAGCCGCGAGCCGGCCGACGTCAGCCGCATGGCGTTGCGGCTTTCGTCCAGCCAGTCTCCAGTCTCGATCCGCTCGCCCGAACCCAGCGCGCCGACCGATAGGGATCGCTCACGGTCCGTCCGCAACAGGCCGAACACGTCGACATGCGGCTGCTTGCGCGGCAGCGGGCCGATGGCGATCGCCATGTCGGGACACAGCAGAATCTCGCACTGGAAATGCCGCTGCGCGAACTCGAACGAGGGAACATCCCGCACGCACAGCGTGAAGCGTCCATGCGCCTCGATCGCTCGCGCGGTTTCCGTCACCGCGGCATCGTCGTCGAAGAACAGGGATTGCGGCAATTGGACGATCGCAGGGTCGCGCAGCCGGGCCAGCGTATCGATCCGAAGATCCTGATGCGCCTTCCAGATCGTTCCGAAATTACCGCCGCCATGCAGGAAAACCGTCCCGCCGGGCAAATGCGCTTTCAGGTCTTCGGCAGCATGCGTCTTCAGCGAGCTGCAATAAGCGATTGCCGCGCCGTGCCGATCGAAAAAGGCGCGTTCGCCCATCCAGATCGCTGAATCGCCGACATTGGCGTGATCGGGAAAATCGACGAGCGCGACAGGTGCGCCGTCGAGCAGTGGCGCAATCGTCCGGTCGATTCGGTCGTCGAGCTCGGCGATCACGGCATTGGCCGATCGCGAACGGGTATGGGCATCAGCAGGCATGGCTTGCGGACCTGTTCTTTCGGAGAAACTTGAGGGCGATCGAGAGATGCTTCGGCGAGATCGAGAACAGCACCGCGCCATAGGTGATCGCGCCGATCGAGATGAGGACCAGCACCCCTGCCCAGCCGACATGGTAGCGCGCTTCCAGCAAATGCAGGCCCGCCCAGACAAGCAGGCCCATCGCCGTCGATGCGATCAGCGGTGCGCGAATGGCGCTGATCGTATCGCGAAAGCCGATCGACGAGGCGGTCTTCAGGAAACGGATCTGCACCGGCATGGTGAGATAGGAGCGCAGCACATAGGCCGCCGCGACCATCGTCAGTCCGTAAGGAAGGGCGATCCAGGTGAACAACAAGGTGCTGCCAAGCTGCACCATCGCCAGGGTGCGCTGCTTTCTTGTATCGCCCATTGCCGTGAGAACCGGCGATGCGAAATAGTTGAGCGTATAGGGCATCGCCATGAAGGCGAAGATCTGGCCCAGCTGTCCCGCGTACCCCCATTTCTGCCCGAACACGAGCGGCACGACGACGGGGGCCATCACGCCGAAGCCGACCAACGCGGGGAAAGACAGCGCCGAACAATTGCCGAGCATGGCCACATAGGCGCGCCGCAACGCATCGGGCGCCGATTGAAGCCGCGAATAGGTCTGCAAGCCGACCTGCGCGAATGGCTGGATCGCGCCGTTGCCGATGATCTCGGCCGAGCGCCACGCCACGCGGTAAACGCCCACCGAAGCCGCGCCCAGCGTCGCGCCGATCAGCAGATCCTGCGCGCGCACCATGAACAGGAAGATCAGCTGGGCGATCGCCAGATTGCCGCCGAACGCCAGATTATACCGCACCTGGCTCCAGTCGAAATTGCGCCCCGGCGTCCATCGATAGGCGCCCCATGAAAGCGTCATGCCGATCAACTCGGTGATCAGCCGCTGGATCACGAGGCTCCACACGCCGAAGCCGGAAAGCGCCGCCGCCACCGCAACGCTGCCGCCGATCAGGCCCGACAGCACCGATCGCATCGCAATCGTCTTATGCCCGAACTCGCGCAATCGCAGCGCCATGTGTGACGCGCCGAGCGAATTGAGCAGCAGCGCGAACGACAGAATCTGAAGCGGCCTGACCAATGTCGGCTGATGCACCAGATCGGCGATGAACGGGGCGGTCGCCCAGATCATCGATACATAGATCACCGCGATGCCGACGTTGCTCCAGAACACGGTATCGACCAGCTTGGAATCGAGCTTCGTCGCTCGCGCGATCAGCTGCGTCAGGCCGCCGGTCGCGATGATCCGGCCGGCTTCCGAAAAGACATAGGCCATCGCGAACACGCCGATGTCCTGCTTTGACAACAGCCGGGCAAGCAGCACGAAGATGACGAAGGAGAACACCTGGTCGCTTGCCGCGCGCCCGATCGTCCAGAAGATCGATCGCCGCGTCTTGCCACGCAGATCGTCATCATATTCGGCGCGCGCCTGGTCCAGCGCGAACTCGCCCACTTCCTCGGCATGACGCGCCACCGCTCAGCGCCCCGAAAGCGCCGCGCGAGCGCGGCCGAACAGGTGATAGGACAAGCGTTCGCGCTGCCGCTCGACGGCGCGACGCAATCGCAATCGCGGTGGCACGCGAAACCGTTCGAAGCGCGATAGCCCGATCCCGCTTTCGATCGCACGCTCGATCAGCGGAAACGGAAAGATCGCTAGGTTCGGCACGCCGTGAACCCATGATCGATCGAGCATGTCGTCGATCGGCCGGTTCACGCGGGCGAAGCGATCGAGGAAAATGCGGGCGGCGTGTTTGGTGACCAGATAGCCCTGCGTCCCGAAGCAATAGCCGTTGATCGCGGTCAGCCAACGCGTGCGTGCGCCATAATCCTTGGCGATGATCCTGCTGCGCACCGGCTTCTTGTAATACAGCCGGATATAATGATGCCCGAGCGCGGCGTGATCGATCCGGCCAAGCGCGGCGAGATACGACCAGTCGGCGATCACATCGTCCTCGAGCATGATATATTGGTCGGCGCCATCGTCCGCCACGAGCCGCGAATAGGCTTCATAATGGCTCGAATAACAGCCCAGCTCGCCACGCTGCAGCGGCCTGCCTTTGGCGACGATCGCATCGTCCTCCACGTAGGAGAGCCCCGGATGGAGTCCTTCAAGCGCGTCGAGGAATGACCAGTCGATCGCGCTATCCGCCGCGGACGCAGCGAAGGAGCGGCGACGCTCCGCCGCATTCGCCATGCTGACGACGAGGACACGGGTCCGGGCGTTGCTGTTCATCAAAAATACCCCTTTCGGTGGGGAAGTGGTGTCGTGACCGCGCCATCCGGCGCGGTAAGCGGCCAGCCGTGGCGAAACCCCGGTCGGCCCATCCGTGCTGCATTGCACACAAACTTTCGCCAGACGTATAGATTGGGGATGGAAGCCACGAAAAGCCCGGAAAAGCTCGGCTCGTCGGCCCTTTCCCACGTATTGTCCGAGAGCGACGAAAGCGCTTCCGGCACGGGAAAGCCGCGTTTTTCCGTCGTCATCCCGCTGCACAATAAGGCACGCCATATCGCCGCGTGCCTGGATAGCGTGCGCGCCCAGACGCGCCTGCCGTTCGAGGTAATCGTCGTCGATGATGCGTCGAGCGACGGCAGCGCCGATATCGCCAGGGCAGCCGCCCTGCCGGGCATGCGCCTGCTTTCCCGCGATACGCCCGGCCCCGGCGGCTATGCGGCGCGCAACCTCGCGATCGAGGCCGCGCGGGGCGATTGGATCGCCTTTATCGATGCCGACGACATCTGGTTGCCCGATCATCTGGCGGACATTGCGCGATTGATCGAACGACATCCCCAGCTGGGCTGCGTCTCGACGCGCTACACGCATGTTTATGACGATCGCCGCGCGCCCTCGCGCCTGTCGTCCGAACTGGTCGCCACGGCGGATCGCCCCGTCGATCTGGAACGTTTCCTCGAGATATGGACCGATCTGGGCGAATGCCCGATCTGGACGGGCGGCGCGGCCTTCTCCCGCGAAACGCTGATCGCTGCCGGGCTGTTTCCCGCCGGCCGGGCGACGCGCGGCGGCGACAAGGATTTGTGGCTGCGCGCCGTCTCCCTCGCGCCGTTCGGCTATGTCGCCAACGCCACCGCCGAATTTCACCGCGATTCGGACAATAAGGTCAGCAAGACCACTCGGACGACGGCGCCGCCGATCATCGTCGGCACGGCGCGGACGCTGATCGAAGACGCGGCGCCACGAACGCGGCGGCTGTTGCGCCGGCTCGTCAACCAGCAGATCGCGCTCTACGCGCGCTATTCGTTGCGGGAAGCGTCGATCCCCGGCGATTTCGCCCGCCAAATCTATCTGCCCGAAGGGTTTCGTACCTACGCAATGGTCACCGCGCTGCGGTTGTTACCGGCGAAAGTTCGGCGAGGCCTTTATGCCGTGGCAAAGCGCTGATGAGCACGGTCGAACCCACGCTCGGCGGCCGATCGCACGGCGCCACACCCCATCGGATCGCGTCACTGCGACCGCACTCAACGATTGAAAGAGGACCGGCGATGACGACCACGACCGCCGATGACGGCTCGGAACTCCTGGACCTGCGCGCGATCGGCAGGACGATCCGACGATTCGCGCTGCCGATCGCCATCGCCAGCGTCATCGCCCTGGCGCTCACGGCCGCCGTCTATTGGCATGCCAGCCCAAGCTATGTGGCGACGGCGGAGCTGCAGCTCGATCGCGTTTCGGATCCGGTGGTGCCGCCAACCGCCGATGACAAGCAGCAGGTCTTCCCCACCGATTCGCCCAGCGTGGATACCGCCGTGCAGGTGCTCGAATCGCCTGATCTGCTTGGCCGCGTGGTCGATTCACAACATCTGCTGCGCAATCCGCTGTTCAATCCGCCATCGACCAATGGCGGCGCACCGCTGAGCCCAACTGCTGCGCGCGACCGGGCGACCCGCATTCTCGCCGGCGGACTCACCGTCCAACGCGAAGGCGTCTCCTATGCGATCGCGATCCATTATGCGTCGCCCGATCCCGTGCTGGCGGCCGCAATCGCCAATGCCGTCATGCGCGAATATCTGGAAGGCCAGCGCAGCGCGCAGGAAGCCGACACGCAGCGCACGGCGCAGTTGCTCGGCAATCGCATGGCGCAATTGCGCGATCAGGTGCTGACGGCGGAAGGCGCCGTGGCGCGCTACCGGGCGCAACACGGCCTGTTCGCGGCCTCCGACGTCAGCTCGATCACGCAGCAGGAGCTGTCGGTGCTTGATACGCAGCTAGCCGAAGCCAAATCGGCACAGGCCGCCGCCAATGCGCGCCTGTCGGCCGCGCAGTCGCAGCTGGCCAGCGGCAAGACCGGCGATACGCTGGGCGAATCGCTCAATTCGCCCACCGTCAGCGCACTTCGTCAGCAGCGCGCTCAGCTGGGCGCGCAGCTTTCCGATCTGGAATCGCGCTATGGCCCGCGTCATCCCGATCTGATCAAGATCAAGGGTCAGATCGCGGACCTCGATGCGCAGATCAACGCAGAGGTCAGCCGCATCGTCTCCAACGTCGGCACCGATGCGCGCGTCGCCAATCAGCGCGCGGCATCGATCAGCGGCTCGATCAGCGCGCTCGAAGGGCGGCTGGCGGCAGACAACAACGCTTCGGTCCGTCTCGACGAGCTGCAGCGCAACGCCGATTCAGCGCGCGCACTCTATCAGACGTTCCTCGACAATTATAAGCAGGCCGTCGCTCGGCAGGGAACCGAGGCGAGCGGCGCGCATGCCATCGCCGCCGCCCAGGTTCCGGCCTTGCCGACAACACCCAACCCGCTGATCTTCCTCGTTATCGGTTTGGTTGCCGCGGTTGCGTCATCGACCGCGGTCGTCACCGTGATGACCTTCCTGGAACGCGGCTTCCGAACGGGCGATGCGGTCGAGAAGCGGCTGGGCATTGCGTCGCTCGGCGCGATTCCGGCGCTTGAATCGCTGCGCGAGCCATCCAGTGTCGATGCGCGCACCTGGCCGCCGCAATATGTCGTCGAACATCCCAAATCCGCCTTTTCGGAGGCGTTCCGGTCGCTTCGCACGGCAATCCTGCTTGCGCCGACGGACCGCGAGACTCGAGTCGTCGCGCTGACGTCCGCGCTGCCCGGCGAAGGAAAGACCAGCGCCGCGATCTGCCTTGCCCGCACCAGCGCGATGGCGGGCACATCGACGGTGCTGATCGATTGCGATACCCGGCGGCGCGAATCGTCGCGATTGCTCGCCGATGCCATCCCGCGCGGGCTGGCCGAGGTGCTGGCCGGCGAATGCACGCTGCAGGACGCATTGGTCCGCGATACGCCGTCGGGCGCGTGGATCCTGGCGCAGCGGCCCGGCGTCGAGATCCCGCTCGATGCGCTCGGCTCCGAACGCATGGTCCGTGTGCTCGAGGAACTCCGCCAGCGGTTCGAATTCGTGATCCTGGATACCGCCCCGATCCTGCCGGTCGCCGAGGCGCGCGTCGTCGCCAAGCTCGCCGATGCCGTGCTGTTGCTGGTCCGGTGGAAATCGACCCCGATCAAGGCGGCCGAACTCGCGCTGCGCAAGCTGCGCGCGATCGACGCGCGCGTGGCCGGCGTTGCGCTCAGCCGAGTCAATCTGGTCGAACAGGCCAGGAGCGGCTTCGGCGATCCGGAGCTCTATTTCAACAGCTACCGACAATATTATGCCTGAGCGCCGCTCGCCCCTTTCGCTCGGTCGCCGCTGAGCATCCGCAATGGGCGAAACAGCTGCCCACGGCGCGCCGTCCTTTCCCATCCCCGTCCTGATCGGGGTGACGCTGCTGCTCGCGGTTCTCGTCGCCCTCGGGGCGCGCCGGGTGGAAGGGCGTGCGGCGCGCTTCGTCATCCTCGGCGTCTGGGCGCGTTATATCATGAGCGTCTTCCACGTCGTCACCTACCGCGAGGCGGTGGCGGGGCTCAGCTGGAATGCGCTGGGATCGATTGCCATCACCGGCATCGGCATTTTCATGATTGCGCCGCGCCACCTGATGCTGAAGGCGCTGATGCCGGTCTATGCCATCGTCATCCTCTCGCTGTTCAGCGCCGCATTGAACCACGATGTGCCGTCGGCGATCGATAACGTCGTCAAATACGGCTATTTCTGCGTGTTGATGATCGCCTTTTACGAGGCGTTGCGCGCCAATGGCGCCGAACGGTTCATGGCGCCTTTCCTCACCGCCTTCGCGCCGCTCCTCGTCTTCCAGCTGTTGTCGATCGCGACTGGCGTGGTGAAGGCATCCGAACTCGATGGATCGCGCAGCTATATCGGCGGCTATAATCACGAAGCCGCCTTTTCGGTGGCGCTCGCCACGTTCTTCGTCGCCGTCGCCTTCACGTCCACCCTGCGCCGGCCGATCAAGGCCGGGCTTCTCGTCGTTCTGTTCGTCGGCATCCTGCTGGCGAATTACCGCACGACCATCGTCGCGGTTCTGCCGCTCGCCCTATGGCTTTCGGTCAGCGGCGTCACGCTGCGCTTTCGCACCGAACAGCGGTTGCTCCTGCTGCTCGGCATGACGGTGGTCGCGCTTACAGCGCTGGTCTTCGCCGCGCTTGCCGCCAGCGACCGGTTCGGCGGGCTGTGGCAATTTGTCGCCAGCCCCGGCCACTATATCAAGCCGCAGGATCAGTTCACGCTCGACGAACGGCGGCTGCTGTCGGGACGCGCCTACATCTGGTCCGGTTATATCTTTGCCTGGCTGAACGCCAGCGACGTCCACCGCCTGTTCGGCTTCGGGCCGGACAGCTGGTCGCGCTTCTTCCCGATCTCTCCTCACAATCCGGTGATCGATTTCCTGTTCGAGCTGGGCGTCGCCGGCGTCGCCGCGCTGATCGCTTGGTGGGCGGCGATGCTGAGGCTCGCGCGGCGCGCCGGCGGCGCCTTGCGGATCGATCTGATCGCCGCGCACCTCTCCTTTATCCTTTTGAATCTGGCGACTATGGCGCTATGGCAGATCGAAGGGGTGATATTCTACGCGATCGTCTGCGGCTATGCACAATTCGGCGCCGTTGAACGACGAAACCGTAGAATCCGGAACGGCGGGCAGAAAATAGCGCCGCCGATTAACGGAGGGGTAACGGCAAGTGGGCGATTGGAGGCGCACTGAGTCGAGCCGGGGGCGTATCATGACTGCACTGAACCGTTATCGCGTCGATGCGTCGCCGTTGGCCGTTGTCGCCGCCGATGCATGGCTCGATGAGAGCACCGATCAGCGCGCCCGCGACGAGCACCGCGTTCGCGCGACGATCGATCAGGTCAAGCGCTCGGGAACGCGATCCCCGACCAAACTCCCCCGATACGGCGTTACAGGCCGGGTATGGACGATCGTCGCCGTGGCGATCATCGCCTGGGCGATCATCGCCATTCCGGCATTTCTGCTTTTCGGATGATCTGACGGCATCGGGCCTCGCTACGCCCACGGGCTGCCGTAAAGCGCTATGCCGCAGCGCCGCATTTAGGCATTGCTCGCCGCTTTCCTGCTTGAGCCGGGAAGGTGGAGGCAGTGCGACGACGCGTTCTTTTCATCATCAATTCGCTCGCCGGCGGTGGCGCCGAGCGCGTGATGGCGACGCTGCTCGCCCATTCCGCGCCGTGGCATGGCCGGTACGAGATCGCGCTGGCGTTGCTCGATGACGAGCCGCGCGCCTATGCCGTGCCGGAGGGGATCACCGTCCACCAGTTCGCGTCGCGCGGCAGCCTGGCACGCGCTACGTTCGCCTTGCGTCGATTGCTGTCGGACTGGCGGCCCGATGTCGCGCTGAGTTTCCTGACGCGCGCCAATGTCGCCGCCTGGCTGGCGCGTCGCCATGCGATGCCGCTGGTGATCAGCGAACGCGTGAACACCAGCGCCCATCTTTCCCACGGGCTGGCGGGGCAGCTGAGCCGTCGAATGGTCGCGCTCGCCTATCCGCGGGTCGATCATCTCATCGCCGTGTCGCATGGCGTCGCCGACGATCTGACCGCCAATTTCGGCGTCGACCGGGGAAAAGTGACCGTCTTGTCCAACCCTGTCGATCTCGCGTCGATCGAAGCGAGCGCCACCGCTGCGCCCGAAATCGAGATCGAGGGGCCGTATGTCGTCGCCGCGGGACGGCTGGTCGAGAACAAGAATTTCGCGCTGTTGATCGATGCGTTCGTCGATGCGCAAATGCCGGGAAAGCTGGTCATCATTGGCGAGGGGCCGCTGCGCGCCGATCTGGAACAGCGCGCGCGCGATCGCGGCGCGGCCGATCGCATCGTCCTGGCGGGTTTCGTCGCCAACCCCTTCCCAATCCTGGCGAATGCCGATCTGTTCGTGCTTTCCTCCAACGCCGAGGGTTTCCCCAATGCGCTGGTCGAAGCGATGGCGCTCGGCAGGCCGGTGATCGCCACCAATTGCGCGTCGGGCCCTTCCGAAATCCTGGCCGATTCCCGCGCCGCCGATCTCGACGGCCTGATCTTCGCGTCCCACGGCACGCTGGTGCCAACCAATGATCGATCCGCGCTTGCCGATGCCTTGCGCGCGCTTCGCGATCCGGCTCTGCGCGCACGGTACGGTGCTGCCGCACGGCGGCGAGCGATGGCCTATTCCGCTGACGCCGCCGCGCAGCGCTATTGGCGCGTGCTCGAAGGCGCGATGATGGACGGAGCGCAATGATCTGGCGGATGCCGCCCATCGGGCGAAGCATAGTGCTGGCGATCGCCATCGCGACCGCCCCGGTCGCCAGCGCGCAGCAGAGCGACGTCCTGCAGGATTTTCAGAACCAGTCGCTCGACTTTCCCCGCGGCCGCGGGCTCGTCACCGTAAAGGAGCGCGATCAACCGCTCTACGATCCCCGCGCCTACGAACTTGGCTCGATCGAGTTGTTGCCGCGCGTCGACGCGGAGACCAGCTACGACAGCAATATCTACGCTGTCCGCAAGGCGACCGGGGATCTGGTCGCGCGCTTGCACCCGCGGGTCGATGCAACGACGACGATCGGCGACGCGATTTTCAAGGTGGCGGGGGAGGCCGATAGAAAACAGTATCTCGGCCACTCGTCGCAGAGCACGACCGATCTCGCACTGGGGTCGGCGATCCGCTACGAAAGCAGCCGCGACACCTCTTTCTATGTCGGCGCGCGACTGGCCAAAAAGACCGAGAGCCGCACCGATCCCGATGCGCCGCTCAATAGCCAGAGGCCTATCCGCTACGACAGCGTCTCGACCTATGTCGGCGGGCTGCACAGTTTCAATCGGCTGCGCCTCGCCGCGCGCTTCGGCGCGGAGAACCGGGACTATCACGATGCGCGCGACGCCAGCGGCGCGGTGATCGACGAACATTTCCGCAGCCGCCTGCTGCTCACCGGCGATCTCGCCGCCGAATATGGCCTGACGCCCGATGCCTCGCTGTTTATCGACGGATCGGTCAACAAGCGTGATTACGGCAGCGCTTCGGCGATCGACCCGCCACGAGATTCCCAGGGTTACCGCGTGACGGCGGGCGCCAACTTCGCACTCACCAATCTCGTGCGTGGCCAAGTGGGCCTCGGCTATTTCGAACAGGATTTCCGCAGCAATGCCTATCCCGATCCCAAGGGTTTCGCGTTCAAGGGAAAGATCGAATATCTCGTCACGCCGCTCGTAACGCTCACCGCGACCGCCAATCGCGGCGTCGAGGAGTCGTCGACGCCCAGCGTCGGCGCCTATGTCGCCACCCAGGCGGGCATCGGCGCGGACTATGAATTTTTGCGCAATCTGATCCTGTCGGCGAGCGTCGGTTACGAACGCGACAAGTTCCAGGGAGTCGATCGACGCTACACGATCGGCCACGCGAAGCTCGGCGCGATCTACAAGCTCAGCCCGCGCGTCTGGCTCAATGCCGATTATGATTTCCGCAACCAGACGTCGGCCGGCTCGTTCCCGGGACGCGCCTTTGCGCGTCATCAGCTGATGATCGGCCTCACCATCCAGGGAATGTGACATGACCTTTGCCTTGCCGACAAGACGCTCGATCCTGGCGGCTGCGACTGCCGCGCCGCTGTGCCGCTCGATTCCCTGTGCCGCGGGTGAAGTGGTGCGCGGCCGGACGATCCAGGGATGGCCAAGCGCGAAGGATGTCGGCCTGCGCGCAACCGACGGCATGGTGATCCGCGCTTGCCGCTTCATCGATATCGGCGACGGCGCGATCAAGGTCGATCAGCCGGTCAAGGGATTGGTCGTGGAGCAATGCCAGGCAGAGCGCGTCTATCGCTTCCTCAGTGACGCCGCGGGATCGGGCGGCTCCGGCGATGCGTCGCTCACGGATTTCGTTTTTCGGCAGATCCTCGCTCACGATTTGCAGCGCGGTTTTTTCCGAATCCGTTACGGATCGGCTCGTGGGCTGATCCAGGATGTCGCCGCTTATGGCAGCGACGATGCGGCGAACTACTGCGTCGGCTTCGCGCTGGACGGCGATGCGCATGACATCACCTATCAGCGCGCCGAGGCGCACGGCTTCATCGAAGCGCACCGCGCGGCCAACAAATATTGGAACGGCGACGGCTTTTCCGACGAGCGCGGCAACCGCGCGATCCGCTACATCGATTGCCGCGCCACCGATTGCTCGGACGGCGGCTTCGACGTCAAATCCGATGGTGTCCTGCTCGATCGCTGCGTCGCCCAGGCGAACAAGCGGAATTATCGGTTGTGGAACAACGGCCGCCTGACCAATTGCGAGAGCCACGACCCGAAATGGCGCGGCGGCAGCGGCGGCAAATCACACTTTTCCTTCCACGGCGACGCCGGCCATTATGTGTTCGACCGCCCCGTCGTCCGCGCGGCAGAAGGCAATACCGCACCGGTCTTCCTGTTCGCGACCACGACACCGACGACGATCGACATCATCAACGCCGATATCGACGCCCCGTCAGCCCCGCTGATCGAAGTGCAAGGGCCGCAACCCACCATCCGCTTCATCCCCGACCGTTCCCGCCAGCGCATCCGGACGGCGGCGGAAAAATGAACGCCGCAATCCCGGCAGCTTCATCCCAGCAGGGCGCGCGGCGCGGCGCCGACGGCGACGCCCACGAAATTGTCGGCGGTGCCGTAATATAAAAAGAGCTGGCCGCGGAAATAGCTCAGCCCTTCAAGGAAGGTGGTGCCGGCGGCATATTGGCCGGTCTTCTCCCATGAAAGTTCCGGCTGGAAGAAGGGCTTGTCGAGGCGGGCAAGCAGCTTTGCCGGATCGTTCAGGTCCAGCAGGGCCTGTCCGCCAGCATAGGCGCCAGCGCCGATTTTCGGATCGCGATCACTGTCGATTTGCGAGTTCTTGCCATTATAGAGCATCACGATGCCCCGTTCGGTGACTAGCGGCGGGGGGCCGACCTCGGCAAGGCCGCTGTCGAACCGGCCGCGTCGCGGCGCCATCAGTTCGAACAGCTCACCGGCGGACGTTTCGATAGGCGACCAATGAATCAGGTCCGTCGAGGTGGCGATGTGAATGCGCCCTTCGCCGAAGACCATCCAGTATTTTCCGTTAATCCTGGCCGCCTTCATCCGGCCGCCCTCGATCTTCTGGATGATCGCCGCCGATTTCGTCGCGAGATTTTCATAGGAGGAACCGGTGAAGGCCGAACCGTGCTTTTGCCAATGGATCAGATCGCGCGACGTCGCGAGGCCAAGCCTCACCTTGTCGCGATTCCACTGGGTATAAGTTACATAATATGTCCCGTCGGGCCCTTCGCACAGGCGCGGATCCTCGCAGCCGCCCGGCCATTCCGCATGCTCCTGCGCGTCCTTTGCCGGATAAAGCACGGGGGCAGGACGATAGGAAAAATGCTTGCCGTCGGCGGACGACGCATAGCCAAGGCGCGATGTGTGCTGCCCGATGACCTTCACGCCCGGCTGATCCTCGGCGCGAAACAGAACGACCATCTTGCCGTCCCGGACGATCGAGGCGGGGTTGAAGGTATGCGCCGACATCCAGTGAACCGGACGTCCTAGGATC
>JBQCEK010000015.1:0-2121 GCA_051960335.1 Sphingomonas sp. | reverse complement strand
GAGATCGAGACCATCGGCCAACGGGGTATAGGATGACTGAAGGGCGCATCGCACGGATTGTCGGGCGGCGCGTCTGGGATTCGCGGGGCCGGCCGACCGTCGAGGCCGAGATTGAGCTCGACAACGGCGCAAGCGGGCGCGCAATTGCACCTGCGGGCGCCTCCACCGGCACGCACGAGGCCGTTGAACGGCGCGACGGTGACAAGGGACGGTGGGGCGGCAAGGGCGTCGATGGCGCTGTCGAAGCGGTCAACGGCGAGATCGCCGATGCGATCCTGGGCATGGATGCCGAGGATCAGGCCGATCTCGATCACGCGATGATCGAACTCGATGGCACCGACAACAAGGGCCGGCTTGGCGCCAACGCCATCCTGGGCGTCAGCCTTGCCGGCGCGAAGGCCGCCGCCGATGCGCGCGGTCTGCCGCTGTATCGCTATGTCGGCGGGGTTGCCGCGCATCTGCTGCCGGTGCCGATGATGAACATCATCAACGGCGGCGAGCATGCCGACAATCCGATCGATTTCCAGGAATTCATGATCGTGCCGGTGGGCGCCGAAAATATCGTCGAAGCGGTGCGCTGCGGCTCCGAGATCTTCCACACGCTGAAGAAGGGGCTGGCCGACAAGGGTTTGATGACCGCCGTCGGCGACGAAGGCGGTTTTGCGCCCAATCTCGCCAGCACGACCGACGCGCTGGATTTCATCATGGCGAGCATCGAAAAGGCCGGATACGTGCCGGGCGACGACGTGATGCTGGCGCTCGATTGCGCCGCGAGCGAGTTCTTCAAGAACGGCAAATATGAAATGACGGGCGAAGGGAAGTCGCTCGCCCCGGCCGAAATGGTCGATTACCTTGCCGATCTGGCCGGGCGTTATCCGATCTTTTCGATCGAGGACGGCATGAGCGAAGACGACGAAGACGGCTGGAAGCAACTGACGGCGAAGCTCGGCGCGACGCTCCAGCTGGTCGGCGACGACAATTTCGTCACCAATCCCAAGCGCCTTGCCGCGGGCATTCGCGATGGCGTCGCCAATTCGCTGCTCGTCAAGGTCAACCAGATCGGCACGCTGACCGAAACGCTGGAAGCCGTGTCGATGGCGCAGCGCGCCGGCTATACGGCGGTGATGTCGCATCGTTCGGGCGAGACCGAGGATTCGACCATCGCCGACCTGGCGGTCGCGACCAATTGCGGGCAGATCAAAACCGGTTCGCTCGCGCGTTCGGATCGGCTTGCGAAGTATAATCAGCTCATCCGTATCGAGGAAGAATTGGGCGATGCGGCGCGTTATGCCGGTCGTTCCGTCTTGCGCACGAAATAAGCGCTTGATCCGCGAGTCGGCTTGATTCACAGGAGGGTGGATGGCGAGCGCTTCCACCTTCCGAATTCTGCTGCGGCGCACGTGGTTGCCGGCGCTGGCGTTGATCGTGATGGCGTTCTTCGGCGGCTATGCGGTGCTTGGGCCGAACGGCGTGCTTGCCTATGGCCAGTACAAGCATCAGCTGGTCGTTCGTCAGGCGCAATATCAGGCGCTGGACAAGCAGCGGGCCGTGCTCAAGAATCGCGTTGCCTTGCTCGATCCGAAACATGTCGATCCCGATATGGCGGACGAACTGGTGCGCAAGCAGCTGGGCGTCGCCAACCCGGATGAAGTGATCGTTCCGCTCAACTGAGGGCTTCGCCCGACGGATTGGCGAGCGACCCCGAGTTGCCCTCAGGAGACGCGCAGAGTGACCCCACGCACCCTCATCGGCACCGCGCAGGTGCCTGGCGGCGCCGAATTGCGGCTGTTCCAGCGCGGGCGCGATTTCATGATCGTGCTCGATCGCAACGAGCTGATGTCGACGCGGATGAGCGGTTCCGAGGAAGCACTGGCGACGATGACGATCGATCGGCTCGCAGGGCGGCCGGCGCCGCACCTGCTGATCGGCGGCTATGGCATGGGCTTCACGCTGCGCGCCGCGCTGGCCCGGCTGGGGCCGAACGCGCGGGCGAGCGTTGTCGAGATCGTCCCCGAAATCATCGATTGGGCGCGCGGGCCGATGGCCGAGTTCGCTGCGGGTTCCCTTGATGACGGCCGGGTGACGCTGATCGACGATGACGTCGCCGATGTTATCGCCCGC
>JBQCEK010000014.1:0-14199 GCA_051960335.1 Sphingomonas sp. | reverse complement strand
GGGAAGAGCTTGTCGAGCTCGCCATCGAGCTGAAAAACATGCTGCGTCGTCAACACGGGCGCATGGCCCTCTGCTTTCGTGACGCGCGTGGTCCCATCGCCGCTCAGGGCCCAGGCGTTGACACCGATGCCTTCAGCGACAGCGCCCGAGTTGCTGCGGCCATAGCCCGCGAGCAGCGTGACCACGCCCTGCGCCTGCCCGCGCACGCTACGCACCGGCACCGTAACCACCCCGTGGCCGCGTTCGATGCGCACCAGATCGCCATCCAGCACGCCGATGCGCCCCATGTCGCGTGGGTGCATCCGCGCGCTCGATCCCCAAACCTCCTTGGTCAGTGGCTCGGGGCATTCCTGCGCCCAGGCGTTGCTCGAGAAGCTGCCGTCGTACAGCGTCGGGGACGTCCGGCGTTCAAGCGTCATGCCCTCTGCATCGCGAATCTCGGGAAGCAGGAACGACGCTGTCCCGGCTACCACGGGGGCGGCCGCACTGTTCGGCACGACGCCCTCGGTCAATGCTCGTCGCCAACCATCCTCGCCCATCGTCTGCCAGGTATCGCGCAGGCGCTTATAACCGTCCCGATCGGCAGCGGGGTCGCCGAGCAGATCGATCAATTCGATCGCGCTGCGCCCGTCGTGAAGCGGGGCAACGAGCGGCTGCGCGATCGACGCCGTACCATCGGGCCCGCGATAATCGCCCCAACTCTCCAGCGCGTGGCTGAGCGGCAATTGCCACCTCGCCGCGGCGCTCGTCTCGTTAGGAACGGTGGCGGCGACCACGCTGAGCCGCGCCCGCGCCATGGCGTCTGCGAAGCGAAGCTCAGGGGGCGCGGCATAGACTGGATTGGCGTCGATCACGACCAGCGTATCGACATGACCGGCGTGCAGGTCGGCGGCGAGCGCGGCAAGGCTCTCGCCGTGCGGGCGCGGATCGGGATCGACCGGCGCGATCCAGTCGATCGGCGCGTCGAGCTGTTGGTTAACCCACGCCACGAACGCGTGCACGTCGGCGGGCTGCCCGTCGCCCGCGAGCACCACTGCGCGCCCTCGCGCGGCGAGCAAGGCCGGAACGGCATTCGCGAGGAGCGTCGCCAGCGATCCCTTCGCTGCGGAACGCTGATCGGTGCCCCGCAGCGCAGCAGCCAGACCGCGGCAAGCGGCGGCGATACCCGCCGGCCCCGCTGACGCGCGGCGGTCAGCCATCGCGCCGGTCAGGGTCAGCGAGGGCTCGATCGCGAACAGCAAGGGCATCGGATCGGTACGTCGGCGTGCGCTCCAGTAACGCGCGTTGGCGATCTGGTCAGGCCCGGCGCCCAGTGGGTCCGCGCCAAGCGTCAGGATCACGTCGGCTTCCCGAAAGCGTGGGCGTGCGGTCAGCGGCCGACCGAAAGCCAGCCGCGCTCCGGCGAGCGACGTATCGTCGTTGACCGGCTCCCAGCGAACGTGGCGAATACCGGGGTAGCGAGCCTTCAGCACCGCGATCCGCGCAAGCAGCGTCGGCGATGTGATGCGGCCGGTGAGGATCGCCATGCTTTCGCCGCCACCTTTTGAGAGGTGTTCAAAGGCAGCAGTCGCGAATTCCGTCCAACTTGCCGGACCGGCCGGAGATATCGGCATACGCAAGCGCTGCGGGTCATACAAATCGAGGATAGAGACCTCGCCGAACAGATCGGTCGAGCCAAGGCTGGCGGGATGCGCCGCCAAGCCCTCCAGCTTTATCGGTCGCTCGTCGATTACCAGCCCGGTGACACCGCGGCCGTAGCCAGCAAGCGGGATCGATGTCGCGTAACGCGAGATCGCGCCGGGCGCCGCGCCTTCGACCAGATCAACCGACGGATAGATCGTTTGCCGCGGTCGCGAACACGCCGCCACGCTCGCGGCGGCGCCGGCGGCGATCATGCGCAGGATCGCGCGACGGTCGGGCGCGCAGTTCATCGGTGGCACACAGTGCAATCGGTGAGTTGCCGCCCGGAGGCGGTAATATGTGCAGTGACCATCGACGCGAACGCACGGTCATCGGCGGTGCGATCCTGATAGGGCGCGCTGTCGAACTCGCGCTCGGGTGCGACGATACGACCGCGCGGCGCGCGGTGGCAGTCGAGGCACCATTGCATCGTCATCGGCGCTGTCTGTCGCGTCAGAGGCATCCGTCGCACGTCGCCGTGACAGGCAGCGCACGGAACGCCGTTCTGCACATGGACGTGATGATCGAAATAGACGTAATCGGGCAGGCGATTGATCTTGTTCCAGACGAGCGGCTTGCCATTGGCGAGGCTCTCGCGCACCGGCGCGAGCATCGCCGCGTTGGTCCACAACTGCGAATGGCAGGTCATGCACGTGTGCGTCGGCGGCACCACGGCGTTCTCCTCACTCTCGACGCCAGTGTGGCAGTAGCGGCAATCGATGCCGAGGTCGCCGGCGTGATGCTGATGGCTGAACGGAACAGGCTGGTCGACGAATCGGCCTTGGCCCGTGACATAGCCCGATCGATTTACCGCCGCCCCGATCAAGAACAGAAGGACCGGCAAAAGGACGATTGCGCCCAGGCAGACGCGAACCAAGGTATTAGCGGCGGGACGGAAAAGCTGAGCCATGCCTGCTTTGAATGCCCCCAAATCTCGTCCCAGCGCCACGCATTCAGCGCCTCCAGAGCTTCGCTTAACCGTCTTAGCGTGCCTCTGCCGGCCTCATTACTGAAGCAGTCTATATCGCGGAACGATGCAATCGGCAGTGCGTTGCGTGATCAGGAAGATTTTTGCCGACTGGACGCTCGCTGATCGGCCTGCGCCAACCATTCTATAAGAGAGGGGACGCACCATGTCGGAGAAAGCCGAGCCTGCGATCGGCCGTCGCAAGCTACTGGCGCTCGGCGCCGCATTCGGCACAACGGCAGCCGCTGGACTTGCCGGCAGCCATGACGGCATGCTTGGCGGGCCCAGCCGAACCTTCACCAATTCGCTGCCATGGCGCGACGGCATGGCGGATGCACCCGAAGCGGCACCGGCCGGGGACTGGCACTATCTCAACGGCGGCGAGGTCGGCTTCCTGACCGCCGCAGTCGATCGCCTGATCCCCGCTGATCCTTCTGGGCCGAGCGCATCCGAGGCAGGCGTCGTCACCTTTCTCGATCGCCAGCTTGCCGGTGATTACGGAGGCGGCGCGCATTTCTATCTCGAAGGGCCGTGGGCAAAGGGCACGACTAGTCAGGGCTATCAAAGCCGCTTCACGCCCGCGCAATTCTACCGCCACGCGATCACTTCAATCGAGGGCGCGGTCGGTCATGCAGAAGGCGGAAAGACGTTCAAGGAACTGCCCGTCGATCGGCAGGACGCCTATCTTAAGCAGATGGAATCGGGCGATCTCAAGCTTGATGGCCCGATCACCTCGAAGGCGTTCTTCACCATGTTCCTGCAGAACGTGCTCGAAGGCTATTTCTCCGATCCGATCTACGGCGGCAACAAGGGCGGCAGCGCTTGGGCGATGATCGGCTTTCCCGGCGCGCATTACGATTATTCGGAATGGGTGACCGCCTACGGGCAGCGCGTCCCCGTCCAGCCCGTCGGCCTGCGCGGCCGGCTCGATTGGTCGAGGAGCTGAGCGCTATGGCCAAGACGATGCCCAAGGTCGATGTCGTGTTAGTCGGCTTCGGCTGGACCGGGGCGATTCTCGCGCAGCAATTGTGCGACGCCGGGATGACCGTGCTGGCGCTCGAACGCGCGGCCGCGCGCACCACGCCGAATGACTGGGCGACGACCTTCGACCAGGACGAACTGCGGTACATGTGGCGCCACCATCTGTTCCAGAACGTCAAATATTCGACTCTCACCTTCCGAAACAATGTCGGCCAGACGGCGCTGCCGATGCGCGAGCTCGGCTCCTTTCTGCCCGGCACGGGAGTCGGCGGCGCGGGCATTCACTGGAACGGGCAGATCTGGCGATGGCTGGAAACGGACTTCAAGCTGAAGAGCCATAACGAGGCGAAATACGGCAAGGCGGCGACCGACGGCCTGACGATCCAAGATATGCCGCTCGATTACCAGGAACTCTCGCCTTATTACGACAAATTCGATCTGATCTGCGGCACCTCGGGTCAGGCGGGCAACCTCAAGGGCGCGAAAACCGCCGGCGGCAATCCGTTCGAGGGGCCGCGCAACATTCCCTATCCGACCGGCCCATTGCCGATGACTTACGGCCCCAAGCTATTTGAGCAGGCGGCGGCCGGCATGGGGCTCCATCCCTTTCCGCACCCGGCCGGCAACCTCTCCGAGGCGTACACCAACCCGCTCGGCCTGCAGATGGGCAAATGTACGTTCTGTGGCTTCTGCGAAAAATTTGGCTGCGGCAATTATTCGAAAGCCAGCCCGCAGACCACACTGATCCCCTACATTCTCACGAAATCCAATTTCGAGCTGCGCACCGAGGCAGAGGTGCTCAAGGTTGAACGCACGCCCGACGGCAAGCACGCGACGGGTGTGACCTATGTCGATTCCTCGGGCGCCGAATATTTCCAGCCCGCTGAAATCGTCGCGCTGACCGCCTATCAACTCCACAACGTTCATCTGATGCTCGTCTCGGGGATCGGCCAGCCATACGATCCGGCAACCGGCGAGGGGCAAGTCGGCCGCAATTACTGCTATCAGACGATGAGCTCGGTGAACCTCTTCTTCGAGGACAAGCTGCTCAACCCGTTCATCGGATCAGGCGCGATGGCGTCGGTGATCGACGATTATAACGGCGATAATTTCGATCATTCAGGCCTCGGCTTCATCGGCGGCGCCTATATCGGGGGGATGATCACCGGCGCGCGTCCCATCGAGATGACGCGCGTGCCGAGCGGCGTGCCCAAATGGGGGCTCGAATGGAAGCATGCGGCGAAGAAATATTTCCTGCGCAACATGTCGATCTCGGTCCACGGCTCGAGCTACGCGCAGGCCGGCAATTATCTGAGCCTCGACCCGACCTACAAGGATCAGTTCGGTCGGCCGATGCTGCGCATGACCTTCGACTTTCCCGAGAACGATCTGAAGATGGCGAAATATTGCACCGATCGCGCCGCCGAGATCGGTCACAAAATGGGGGCCAGCCACGTCGATCCCAAGGCGCGCACCGGCCCGTATGACATCACCAAATATCAGACGACTCACAATGTCGGCGGAACGATGATGGGCGCGAGCCCCGCGGATAGTGTGGTCAACAAATATTCGCAGAGTTGGGACGTCGCCAATCTGTTCGTCACCGGTGCCGGGCTCTACCCGCAAAATCCCGGCTACAACCCCACCGCCACGCTGGCGGCGCTGGCGTTTCTGGCGGCCGACGCGATCAAGCAGCAATATGTGAAGGCGCCCGGCGCCCAGTTGGTGCAGGCGTGAGCGCGGTGGCGCGGCGCAACCTGGGCCACCGGGTGCTGCTCGCCATCATCGCTGTCTTCCTGCTGCTGATCGCGCTGTCGATCGTCACCTGGGCCTGGTTCGCGCTCAATCCCGCGCAGATCATCGAGCCGCCGCCCGCCCCAATCGCGATGCTCACCGCGCCAATTCCCGATGGGCCCAATGCCGATCTGATCCGCCGCGGCCGCTATTTGACGATCGCCGGCGATTGCGTATCGTGCCACACTCGCGTGGGCGGCCATCCATTCGAAGGCGGTCTCGGCCTCAAGACGCCGTTTGGGGTGATCTATTCGCCTAACATCACCAGCGATCACGACAATGGCGTGGGCGGCTGGACCCCCGACCAGTTCTTCGCAGCGCTCCACAAGGGCGTCGCACCGGGCGGCAAATATCTCTACCCGGCGCTGCCGTATCCGCACTTCACCACGATTCCGCGCGCCGACAGCGATGCGATCCTCGCCTATCTGAAGACGGTTCCGGCACACAACTACGCGCAGCCCGCCAATCGTCTGCCATTCCCGCTCGACATCCGCCTCGGCATGATCGCGTGGAACGCGCTCAATTTCAGCCCGCATGCGTTCCGGCCCGATCCGTCGAAGCCGCTCGCGTGGAACCGCGGCGCCTATCTGGTCGAAGGGCTCGGCCATTGCGGCGCATGCCACACCGCGAAGACCGCGCTCGGCGCCGAACGGCACGATCGTGCGCTGCAAGGCGGGAAGCTGGACAATTGGGTGGCGCCCGATCTCACCGGCAATGGGCGCACCGGGCTCGGCAATTGGAGCGCCGCGGACATCGTCGAATATCTGAAGACCGGTCGCAACGCCCACTCAAACGCCGCCGGGCAGATGGCGGAAGTGGTGACCTATTCAACCTCGCTGCTGAACGACCAGGACCTCGCCGCGATCGCCACTTACCTCAAGAGCCTGAAGCCGAGCGCCGAAACCTCCAGCCCCCCGCCCGCCGCCGCCGCGATGCGCGCCGGCGGCGCGATCTACGCCGACGCCTGCACGGCGTGCCACCTCGCCGCAGGCAAGGGCCAGCCGCGGTTGTTCCCGCCACTCGCCGGCAGCGCAGCGGCGCAGCAGGCCGACCCTACCGGCGTGATCCGCCTGATCCTCGCGGGCGGCCGCACCGCACCAACGCGCGCGCGCGCCAGCTTCCAATCGATGCCTAGCTTCGCATGGAAACTGAATGACCAGCAAGTCGCCGACGTCGCTACTTATATCCGCAACAGCTGGGGCAACCGCGCCAAGCCGGTTACGGGGAGGCAGGTCGGCGACCTTCGCGCAAAGCTGAACCTGAGAAGCGCTTTGGACCGCGCCCCGCCGCGGTAAACTTGCATGCTTTTCTCGGAAGGGGAAACGGCGAATTATACTAGGCCAATAGCGTCCATCGCCGGCATGTCGGCCACTCCATGACAAAGATTATCGTTCGGAATACTGAAGAACGAAATAAAGTATTCTTGCCAACACATAACCAAAATACCTAGAATTATAAAATTCATAAGCTCTTAAATCGGATTTCTCCGTCTTCGCCAGTTTCCCGTTCGTTCGCCGGATCGGTCGCCAGCCCATGATGGGTCTTAGCCAACATGTCGGCCGGTATCGCGATCATCGCTCGCGTGCCATTGGGCTCCCGCCGTTCGAAGCTCAGCCGAGCGCCGATCCGCAAGAGCGCGGCATCGACGATCGACAAGCCCAGCCCGCTACCCGGCAAGATTTCGCGCTTTCCGCGAACGAAACGCTGGCGAAGCGCCTCCCCCTCCCGATCGGAAAGGCCCGGCCCCTCGTCTTCGACAGTCAACCGGACATCGCTCCCCTCGATCGTCAGCGAAACCATCACGACTTGACCGTCTGGACCATACATGACGGCGTTCTCGATCAGATTTCGCAGGACGAGCAGCAGCGTTTGTGGCTCGATCATCAGCGCGCAACATCGCGCCTCTGGCCTTATCGCCAGCGTCGCGTGGTGACGAGCGAGTAACGAAACGAGTTCATCGCGAACCTGAACGACGACTTCGCCGAGCACAATCGGCGCGGCCGCGGGCGATAAATCCGCACCTTCCTGTCGAGCGAGGTCGAGGAGTTGGCGGACGAGGCGGGTGGTACGATCGACCGAACTTTCGATCCGCTGAAGCGCGTTCGCCCGGATCACCGGATCGTCGCTGCGGCGCGCGATCTGGACCTGCGTTTTCAGGCCCGCGAGCGGCGTTTGCAATTCATGCGCGGCGCTGGCGAGAAAGTGGCGCTCATTGTCGCGCAGCCGCGCCAAGCGATCGAGCAAGGCGTCGATCGCATCCGTGACGACCGAGAGTTCCCGAGGGATCGCGCCGGCCGCCAAGGGCGAGAGATCGTCGGGCGCCCTTGCCTCAACAGCGTCCGCCACACGGCGCAGCGGAGTAAGGCCGCGACCCGTGCCGATCCAGATCAGCACCGCCAGCGCCAACAGCCCAAGCACGGCCGGCACGATCAGCCCGGTCATCAAATCGGTAACGAGATTGCGCCGCATCGCAACGGTATCGCCGACCATCACGCGCAGGCCGCGCTTCGGCACGATATAGGTATAGACGCGCCATTCGACGCCATCGATCGTCCGTTGGGAAAAGCCCGCCCTCCCCTCGGCAAGCGGAATCGCCGGCGCAGACGAGGATCGCCCGACGAGCTCCCCCCTGAGCGACCAGACCTGGCAGGACAATTGCCGCTCGTAATCGGTGGTATTGGGAAGATCGTTCGGCATCGGCGCGACGACCGCCGACGAGCCAAGCGACGCGACCATGTGCGCTGCTTCGCGAAGGCGTCGGTCGAGCACGCGTTCGATGTCGCGTTGCGCGCTGACCGTCGTCCACACCGCCGCGACCGACCAGACGAGGACGGTGGCGGCGGCGATCAGCGCGAACAGCCGCAAGCGAAGCGAGTTCATGCCGGCAGCATCCGATAGCCCTGTCCACGGACGGTTTCGATTGCCTGCCGCCCGAGTTTGGCGCGCAGATTGTGAATATGCACCTCCACCGCATTGCTGCCGACTTCTTCCTGCCAGCCGTAGATGCGGTCCTCGATCTGCATGCGCGACAGGATGTGCCCGGGATGTTCGGCAAGCAAGCGCAATACGGCGAATTCCCGGCGCGACAGATCGACCGGCTTTCCGGCGAGGCTGACGCTGCGGCGATTAAGATCGAGCTGGATCGCGCCGACCGTGAGCAATGAATCGGCATGGCCGGCGGCGCGGCGTTGCAGCGCCCGAATGCGCGCCGTCAATTCGTTGAGATCGAATGGCTTGCCGAGATAATCGTCGGCGCCGGCGTCAAGCCCACCGATACGATCCTCGACGAGGTTACGCGCGGTCAACAACAGGACCGGAACGGTTTCGCCGGCCAATCGCCATTCGCGCAGGAGATCGAGCCCGGACCCGTCAGGCAGGCCGATATCGAGCACGATCACTTCATGGTCATGCAGGGCGGCCGCTGCGCGCGCCTCGTCACACGAGGTGACGATGTCGGCGGTCAGCCCCTCGAGCTGCAGGCCGACCTTCAGGCCGTCCCCCAGCACGTCATCGTCCTCGACCACCAGCACGCGCACGATTCTGCTCCTGTCGTCGCCCGGCTTCTGCGATAGCACGCTTACCGCAGCCTTAAACGCAGCTAAGCCTCGCTTAAGCTGCCGGCCGATAGGGAAGCTGGCAATGACCGATGTCATCCACCTCGGCCCGCTCGCACTAGCGACCGATCGCCTGCTCGCCATCGGGGGGATCTGGGCGTTCCTGCTGCTGATGATGCTGATCGATCCGCACCGGCGGCAGCCGACGTCGCGCGCCGGGTGGATCGCCATCGTCATCGGGCTGGTGGTCGCGCGGCTCGCCTATGTCGCCTTCAACTGGCGCGCCTTTTCGACCGACTGGAGCACCGTGTTCGCTTTCTGGCAGGGCGGCTTCGCGCTGTGGCCTGGCGCGATCACCGCCGGCCTGTCGCTGCTCTTCACGTTGCGCGACAATCGCACCTGCGGCCGTGCGATCATCGCACTGGTGGTTTGCGTCTTCGGCTTCAGCGCGATGCAGATCATGATCCAGCAGCCCAGCCGGCCGCTGCCGAAGGTTGCGGCGTTCCATCGGCTCGACGGACAATCGGTATCGATCGACGCCTATCGCGGCAAGTCGATCGTCATCAATCTGTGGGCGACCTGGTGCCCGCCGTGCCGGCGCGAATTGCCGATGCTCGCGGACGTCGCCAAGACCTCGCCCGTACCGATCCTGCTGATCGATCAGGGCGAGGATGCCGCGCGGGTCAGCGCGTTCCTCGCGCAGCAGAAAATAGCCGGCGATGCGGTGCTGCTCGATCCCCAAGGCACGCTTTCCACCGCGCTGGGCAACGGCGTGTTTCCCACCACCCTGTTCGTCGATTCGAACGGCGCCGTCACGGCAACGCATATCGGTGAAATCTCGCGCGCCGCGCTTTTGTCGCGTATCGCGAAACTCCAGAAGGACAAGACATGAAACGCCTCTCCATCGCGGTGCTGTTCAGCGCCGTCGCCATCTTCATCGCCGTCGTGATGCTACGCCAGGACCCGAGCCAGCCGCTCGACGCAACTCCGGCCAACGCGCAGACCAGCGCCAGCGACGCGCAAAAGGCGGCGGCGATCCGCCATCAGATCACTGACGATCCCGCCGCGCCGAAGGTGGCGCCCAAGGGGTACGACGTAACGATCGTCGAATATTTCGACTATCAATGCCCGTATTGCCGCAAGCTGCATCCGACGATCAAACAGCTGCTCGCCAACGACAAGAAGGTGCGCGTGGTCTATCGCGTGTGGCCGATTTTCGGCGCGCCGTCGGTGACGGCGGCGAAGGCGGTGCTCGCTTCGCAATATCAGGGCAAATACGCCGCGTTCGACGACGCGCTGTGGCAAATCCAGGGCAAGCTTTCGGACGAGAATATTCGCGCCGCGGCGCAGAAGGCAGGGGTCGACTGGGCGCGATTGCAGCGTGACCAGAAGGCCCACGCTAAGACGATCGACGCGCTGCTGAATTCGACCAGCCAGCAAACCGCGATGATGGGCCTACAAGGCACGCCGGGGCTGCTGATCGGGCCGTATATGATCCCCGGCGCGGTCGATTATGCCGGCTTGGTGAAGGCCGTGGCGCTGGCGCGCAAATACCCGAATGGCAACGCCCCGGCCGCGTGACATGAACGAGCAGCATGGCGCCATCGTCGCCGTCGAGAATGGCGAAGTGCCGATCGATCCGGCGCTCCATTACCGCGTGGTCTTCGCCATCACGAAGCCGCCCGGCGGCGATGCACCGCACCATGATCTTATCCGCGTCGCGCGTTTCCTGACGCTGCTCGAAGAGGCAGGCACGCGGATCGCGCGCAGCGATGTCGTCGCCATCGTTTCCGGCCCGGCAACGACCATCGTCACGCGCGGCGACGCGGTAAACCCGCCGCTGATCGACCAGCTGATCGCCCGCGGCGCGACTATCGCGGTGTGCGGCCAGGCGCTGCATCATCAAGGAATCGATCGCGACGCGCTTTGCCCCGGCGTGCGCATCCATGTTTCGGCCTTGTCGACGCTGGCGACATTGCAGCTCAAAGGCTGGGCGCTCATACCCGGCTGACTGGAGAAGGCATGACCAAGCACGATTTCGCGCGAACCACTGTCTGGTCGTTCTACGAACCCGTCACGGGCAGCCTGCAATATCTTGTCGCCGACAAGGCGAGCGGCACGGCCGCGATCATCGATCCGGTGCTCGATTACGACCGCCGGGCCGGCATGACCGCCACCACCAGCGCGGATGCGATCCTCGACTGTGTGCGCGACGAGAGGCTGGAGGTGGCGTGGGTACTCGACACCCACCCGCACGCCGATCATTTTTCCGCTGCGGTCTATCTCGGCGAAACGCTCGGCGCGCCGCGCGGCATCGGTGAGAAGGTGCGCGACATTCAAAGGTTGTGGCAAGATATCTATCGCCTGCCCGATCTCGCCACCGACGGATCGCAATGGGACCGGCTGTTCGCCGCCGGGGACCGCTTCATGCTCGGTGAAACGCAGATACGGGTGATGTTCTCACCGGGACATACGATGGCCTCGGTCAGCTATGTCACCGACGAGCAGGCGTTCGTCCACGATACGCTAATGATGCCCGATGCCGGCACCTCACGCGCCGATTTCCCCGGTGGCGACGCGCATCAGCTGTATCGATCGATCCGCGATCTCCTCGCGCTGCCCGATCCCGAGCCGTGCGGCCGCCAGTTCCTCAAAATTCCGCTGAATTATTTCGCGCCGCCCGAATAAGGCTTGAACCCGTAACGCCCGAAAATCGCCAGCCCTTCGGGCGAGCGGATGAAATCGAGCCAGCGCTGCGCGGCCTCGGGATGCGGCGCGCCCTTGACGATCGCGCCGCCGTAGATCGCGGTCGTATTCTGCGCATCGGGAATCGCGACGCCCTCGATCGGGTGGCCAGCCTGTTCCTGGAAGCGCACCTCCGATTGCCAGGTGACGCCCGCCTGCGCCTTGCCCTGCATCAGCCACAGCGGCGTCTGGCGGTGGTGGATATGGGTGAGCTGGGCCGAGCCGTCGGCCACCTTGGCCTTGTACACCTTGTCGGCCAGCGCCTGACCGCCGGCCTTGGCCAGCGAGGCCTGGATCTGACGCGCGATCCCTTCGAACTCGGGGTTGGGCATGGCGAGCTTGATGTCGTCGCGGCCGAGATCGGCAAGGCCGGTGACATGCGCCGGATTGCCCTTGGGCACCATGATCTCCAGCACATTGGTGACATAAGGTACTGCCGGGCCTTGCAGCAAGCCATCGGCGACATGCGTTTTCACCGCATTGAAGCCGGCCAGATAGACGTCGGGCTTCACCGTCCACGTCATGTTGCCGACCGTCACCGTGCCGCCCGCCTTGATCTGGGTGACGAGCATGCCCGGCGGCACCGTCTCCCAATAGAGCTTGCCCTTGTATTCGGGGTATTTGGCCTCGAACGCGGCGACCAGCGGCGCCATCGCGAAGAAGTAATTGCCGCCGACATAGAGCGCGAGCGCCGGGTCCTGAGGGCTGCCGTGGAAATCGGCGAGATTGTCGGCATCGGGCACGGTGAACTGGAAACCGCGCGCCGGGGCATCGTTGTTGCGCCCTTCCTGCCACGGGGGCGACACGCCCAGATTGTCGCGAGTCGGCGGGATCTGCGCGACGGCGGGCGTCGCGGCAGCGATCAGCCCGGCGGTGACCAGACCGATCGTCATCAGCATCGTCTTCATGGTAGTGCTCCTCACAGCGGCATCAGCACGTAGCCGTCATGTTCAAGGTCGGTGATCGTCGTCAGCGCCGACAGGGCGAGCGTGACGCCCTTGTCGATCCACTCATATTGGAAGCCGTGCTCGGCGACCGCCTGGCCGCACACCGCGACGTCGACGCCGGCCCGCTTCAGCTCGGCGATCAGCGGCAGATTGGGATTATCGACCTTGTAGGCGGCGCGGTATTGCGCATTGTCGAGCGCGAGCGGCGTCGCCGCGCCGTAGGCGATTGCGACGAACTTCAGATGATCGAGCGGCACGCCGGCGGCGGCGTAAAGGTTCACCGTCCGCGCGACATGATCGAGCCCGGGGTTGACGGCATCGGGCGATTTCGACGCCTGCGTCAGGGAAAAGACGATCTTGTAGGTCTGGTCCGGCCGCGGCTTGTAGGCGCCTTCGGGCAGATAGTGGATCTTGCCATAGCCGTGGATCGTCGGCGTCTGCCAGAAACCGGGATCCTGCGGTGTGGCGGCAAGCGCCGGGCTGCCCGCAAGGGCAAGTGCGGCGATGGAACGGGCGGCGAATTTCAGCATGTCATCTTCCCTGCCATGATCGCGCCGCATCCGGCGCTTGCCTTAAGCCGGGCTTAAGGCTGGCGAGAAAGCGGGGGCTTGCCGCACGGCAATCCGGTGGCATGATCGCGCGCGGCGCCAGCGGCGCGCATGGGGGGAACGGGAGGCTTTGTGTCGCTGACGATCGGATTGCTGCTGACGCTCAGCTTCGTCGTGTCGCTGATCGCGCTCGCCTTTCTCATCTGGGCGGTTGCCACGCGCCAGATGGCGTTCGACCAGCGCAGCGCCTCGACCATTTTCGTTGCAGGCGAGGAAGGGCATCCCGACGACGCCGAAGTCTCCCCTGAGGCTGACGAAGCCGTGCCGCATCATTACGATCCGGCGCGTGCGGGCATCGACGCAGTATCGGCCCGGCCCGTCACCGCTCTGCTGATCGGTGCGGTGGTGTGGCTGGTGTTGGGATCGACGTTCGGGATGATCGCCTCGCTCAAGCTGCACTGGCCCGATTTCCTCGACACGGCCGCGCCGCTCACCTTCGGGCGGGTGCGCACGATGCACCTCAATCTCGTCATCTACGGCTGGTCGTCGCTCGCCGGGATCGCGATCATGACGTGGGTGATGCCGCGCATGTTCCACACCGCGCTGCGGTATCCCAAGCTGCCGGTGATCGGCGCGGTGATCTGGAACATCGCGCTGATCCTCGCGCTCGGCGCGCTGGCGCATGGCTGGAACGATGGCGAGGAATGGCTGGAGATCCCGTGGCAGATCGACATGCTGATCGCGCTGGCCGGCGTGTTCTTCGTGATCCCGCTGGTCGCCACCGCGCGGGCGCGCAACGTGCACCACATCTACGTCTCAGGCTGGTATTGGCTGGCGGCGATCTGCTGGTTTCCGGTGCTGTTCGTCGTCGCCAACCTGCCGTTTCTCACCACCGGCGCAGGCGGCGCGACGATCAACTGGTGGTTCGCGCATAATGTGCTGGGGCTGTGGCTGACCCCGCTGGGCGTCGGCGCGGGCTATTA
>JBQCEK010000013.1:0-3747 GCA_051960335.1 Sphingomonas sp. | reverse complement strand
CGCAACCAGCCTGGCGTCCGACGCGCTGGACGGCTCGGGCGCGACCGCCTTCGCCAAGGCCTATGGCACCAGCGCGTTCGAAACCGCCAAGGCGAACTTCGCCTCGCTCGCCGCGCAGACGGGGCTGGGCGCCAATCTCGGTGGGGCCGAGGTCATCCCCGGCAGCGGCGACACCGGCCGCACCGCCGCCGACTGGGCGAAAGCCGCGCTCGCGCGGGTCAACGGCGCCCAGGCCGGCGCCGCCACGCCCGCGGCCGATGCCAGCGCGGTCAATCTTCTCCGGCCGACGCCAGACAATGCGCGGCTGGCCTATCTGATGCTTGCGAGCCTGGGAGCGTAACGCGTGCCGCTTGTCCTGAAGAATCTGCTCGGCGGCAACGCTCGCAACGCCGCGCTTCCCGCCGCCATCCTGCTGCTCGTCGTGCTCATGGTCGTGCCGATCCCGGCGGCCATGCTCGACGTGTTTTTCGTCACCAACATCGCGATCAGCCTGGCTGTGCTGATGGTCGCGCTGAACGCGCAGAAGCCGCTCGATTTCTCGGCCTTCCCGACCGTCCTGCTGTTCGCCACTCTGTTCCGTCTTGGCCTCAACGTCGCCTCGACCCGCGTCGTCTTGGTCCATGGCCATGAGGGCGAGAGCGCGGCCGGCCATGTCATCGAGGCGTTCGGGTCGTTTCTGATCGGCGGCGACTATGTCGTCGGCATCTTCGTCTTCTCGATCCTGGTGAACATCAACCTGATCGTGGTGACCAAGGGCGCGGGGCGCGTGTCCGAAGTGTCGGCGCGCTTCACCCTCGACGCCTTGCCCGGCAAGCAGATGGCGATCGACGCCGACCTCAATGCCGGCCTGATCACGCCAGACGAAGCCAAGGCCCGCCGCATCGAAGTGTCGACCGAGGCCGATTTCTACGGATCGATGGACGGTTCGTCCAAATTCGTGAAGGGCGATGCGATCGCCGGCTTGCTGATTCTCGGCATCAACGTGATCGGCGGCCTGATCCTCGGCCCCGTCAGCCACGGCATGTCGCTGGGCGACGCCGCCCATACCTATGTGATGCTGGCGATCGGCGACGCGCTGGTCGCGCAGCTGCCGTCGCTGATGCTGTCGATCGCCGCCGCCGCGATCGTCACTCGGGTGACGTCGAGCCAGGACCTTGCCGGCCAGATCGGCAGCCAGTTCGGATCGGCCAAGACGTGGACGCCGGTCGCCTGCATCCTGGCGCTGCTGGGCATCATGCCGGGCATGCCGCATTTCGTGATCCTGCCCGCCGCCGCGGTGGCCGGCTTTGTCGCCCATCGCCTGCATAAGGCCGCAAGGCGCCCCGCGCCAGTCGCCATCGAGCCCGCCGAGCCGGTCGATCTGTCCAAGATCGGCTGGGACGAAGTGACCGATACGATGCAGGTCAACCTCGACATCGGCTACGGCCTGGTGCCGCTGGTCGACGAGCGCAAGGGCAGCCCGCTGATGGGCCGGATCACCGGCGTTCGCCGCCAGCTGTCGAAGGAGCTGGGCTTCGTCGTGCCGCAAGTGCGCGTGCGCGATGACATCAACCTGCCGCCGTACAGCTACCGCGTGCTCGTCGGCGGGGTGACGATGGGCGAGGATTCGGTCTCGCCCGATGAGATGCTGGCGCTCGATACCGGCCAGGCGGTCGGCAGCTTGAAGGGCAAGAAGGCCAAGGACCCGACGTTCGGGCTCGACGCGGTGTGGATTCGCCCCGCCGACAGCGACGCAGCGACCGGACAGGGCTATCTGGTGGTCGATCCCGGCACGGTGATCGCGACTCATCTGAATCATGCGCTGGGCCAGCACGCGCCCGATCTGCTGGGGCCGGACGAAGTGCAGAAGCTGCTCGACGGGCTGAAGGATCGCGCCGGCCAGCTGGTCGCCGCGCTGTCGCCCAATCCGCTGCCGCTGACCACGCTGACGCAGGTGCTGCGCGGCCTGCTTGCCGAGGGCGTGCCGCTGAAGGAATTCCGCCGCATCGCCCAGGCCATCGCCGTCGCCGCGCAAAAGACGCTCGACGCCGACGAGATCGTCGAGCTGATCCGGCCGGAACTCGGCCCGCTGATCATCCAGAAACTGTGCGGCGTGCGCGAGCCGCTGCGCGTGATGACGCTCGAAGGCGGCCTCGAAGGGCTGCTCGGCCAGGCGGTGCGCGGCGATCCGTCGAGGCGCAACACGATCGAGCCCGATCTCGGTCGCCGCATCGTCGATGCGCTCCAGCGCGCCGCCCAGCCGCTGATCGCCGACGCCAAGCCGTTCGCGCTGGTCGTGCAGCCGGCGATCCGGGTGGCGATCCGCAAACTCGTCAAGACCGTCCTTCCCGACACCCCCGTCATGAGCTTCTTCGAAGTGCCCGAGGACAAGGCCGTCGAAGTCGTCGCCGTGATCGGCGCACCCGAGGCACTTGCGGCATGAACGCGCTTCCGAACTTCAAGGCGAGCTTCGCCAACCGCACGCCCGCGACGCTCGGCGAGGCGCCGCTGGTCTATGGCCGCGACGGGCATACGCCCGGCGAGGTGGAGGCGCTGGCGCGCAAGCATCTGCCGCTGGTCCGCCGCGTCGCCTGGCATGTCCACGGCAGCATGTCGTCCGCGGTCGAGGTGGAGGATCTGATCCAGATCGGCCTCGTCGCGCTGGTCGAGGCGGTGTCGAGCTTCGAGGATCGCGGGCAAGTGACCTTCGAGCAGTATCTGCTCACGCGCGTTCGCGGATCGATGATCGACGAGCTGCGCCGGCAAGCGACGCTCACGCGCGGTGCGATGCGGCGGCGCAAGGCGTATAACGAAGCGGTCGCGGCGCTGACCAGCGCATCGGGCCGCGCGCCGAGCGAATCCGCCATCGCCGAGCGGCTCGATGTTTCGGTTGAAAAACTCCGCACCGAATACGCCACGGCCGAACCCCTGCGTTTCGAACCGATCGACGAGGTGTACGCCGACGATCAGCCGTGGTTCGCGAGCGAGGACGCCAACGCATTCGAACAACTCGCCGAATCGGACCTGCGCGACGCGCTGGTTTCGGCGATCGCCGCGCTGCCCGAGCGTGAAGCGCAGGTGATCAGCCTTTACTATGTCGAGGAACTGAACCTCGAGGAGATCGGCCAGGTGCTCGGCGTGGGCGCGGCGCGCATCTGCCAGATCAAGGCATCGGCGCACGCCCGGCTGAAAAAGGCCCTGGCGCGCAAGATCGACTGATCCTCGCCGGGCGGCGGCACGGCGGATCAGCGCCCGGCGCCGATGTGATCGAGCACGAAGGCGACACGCGCGGCGACGGTATCGCGCGCGATCACCGAGGCGAAGTGGAGAAAAGAGAGGCCTTGGCGGAGTAATCGGGCCTTTTGCGCCGGGAACGCGCCCTCGAAGCGTCGATTTCGCCACATTCGCGCGACAGCGACGCGACACTCGCGCGCCGGTTGCGATCAACAGCGCGACGCCGAGGCGGCAGCCCCCCGACCATGCCGCACGCCGAGGCGACGGCAACGCGACAGGCGCGCGATCGAGATTATAAGGGTGTCAAAGAGCGACCGCGCGAGGCGACGCGGCGGTGTCTCAGATATTTTCCAACATTGGAAGCGCTGGTGGCTTTCGCGCCATTTGTTGCCATCAGCTAACCAAATCCCCTCCCTGCAAGGGAGGGGGCAGGGGGTGGGTTGGCGAGCGCAGCGAGCCATCCTACGCTCGCGCCATGCGCCGTGCGCCACCGCATCGATCCGGAACTGATACGGCGCGCGCGTGCGCTGCGCA
>JBQCEK010000012.1:0-5609 GCA_051960335.1 Sphingomonas sp. | reverse complement strand
GCTGCTGTCCGCAGCCGCGCGCTCGATCGCGCGGTGGCGCGTCAGGATCAGGCTGCCGTAGCGATCGACGGTCGCGCTCCAGGCCGGCTCGACGATCGTGGTCGCGGTCGGATCGACGATCACCGCGGGGCCGGCCACGGTCGCATCCGCCGCCAGGCCCATGCGATCGAACAGCGGCGCTCGGTGCCTTGTGCCGCCCGAGAACAGGTCAATTTCGGCCAGCGGCGGCCCGCTGCTCGCGGGAAGCTCGGCCACCGAAGCAGGCGCCGCGCCGTCGCCCGCGATCGCCTCTACCCGCAACAGATCGACGACCAGCGCGTCGTCGACGACGAACCCGAACTGCCGCCGAAACCCATCGTCGAAACCGGCGCGCATGCGATCGGCCTTGTCGATCGGGACGGCAATACCGAAATCGGCGCGCGCATGGCGCAGCTGCGCGCTCGCATGGATGGCGATCTCATCATCCGGCACGCCCTGCGCGGCAAGCGCCGCACGCGCCTCCTGCTCGAGTGCGGCGAGCGCCCTGGCCCGGCCCGCGTCGTTGGCAAGCGGCAGCGATACGGTGCGCTCGCGCATCACCCGGCGCTCGGCGAGGCCCATGCCATAGGCCGAAAGGACACCGGCCAGCGGATGGACCATCACGCGCTCGATACCGAGCGCGTCGGCGACGAGGCAAGCATGCTGCCCGCCCGCACCGCCGAAACAGGCGAGCACGTAATCGGCGGGATCGTGCCCGCGCGCGACCGAAATCGATTTGATCGCCTTCGCCATGTTGGCGACGGCGATGGCGATCAGCCCTTCGGCCAGATCGAGCGGCGCGAGACGCTGCCCGGTCTCGCGTTCGACCCGCGCCGCGAGTTCCGCCAGCCGCTCTTCAGAAGCGGCGCGATCGAGCGGCTGATCGCCGGTCGGGCCGAATACCTGCGGAAAATGCTCGGGCTGGATCTTGCCGAGCGCCAGATTGCAGTCCGTCACCGTCAGCGGGCCGCCGCGGCGATAGCAGGCCGGCCCTGGCACCGCGCCGGCCGAAGCCGGGCCGACGACAAGCCGGCCCATGCTGACGTCGCACACCGACCCGCCACCGGCGGCGACGGTATCGATTCGCAGCATCGGCGTGGCGACCCTGATGCCGCCCAGCACGGCATCATGGCGTCGCTCATAGGCGCCCGCATAGAGCGAGACGTCGGTCGACGTGCCCCCCCTGTCGAAGCCGATCACATGGCTGAAGCCGGCCTGCTCGGCGGTGCGCGCCATACCGACGATACCGCCCGCGGGGCCGGACAGCAGTGCATCCTTGCCCGAAAAGCCTTTGCCGTCCGTCAGCCCGCCGTTGGATTGCATGAACAGCGGGTGCCGGTCGGCGCCAAGCGCGGCTTCGAGCCCCTGAACATAGCGCAGCAGCACCGGCGAAAGGCTGGCGTCGACCACGCTGGTATCGCCGCGCGCGACCAGCTTGATCAGCGGCGAGACTCGGTGGCTGACCGAAATCTGCGTGAAGCCGATATCGCGAGCGATCTCCGCCAGCGCCGTCTCATGCTCGGGATAGCGAAAGCCGTGCATCAGCACGATGGCGATCGCGCGCAGCCCGCGATCATAGGCCGCGGCCAATGCGACCCGCGCGGCTTCGCGGTCGAGCGGCTTCAAGACCTCCCCATCCGCCGTCACCCGCTCATCGATCTCGATCACGTCATCATAGAGCGGCGCAGGGCGTTCGACCGCCAGCGCGAAGATGTCCGGCCGCTCCTGATAGCCGATACGAAGCGCGTCGCCGAACCCGGCGGTGATCGCCAAAAGCGTGGGCGCGCCCTTGCGTTCGAGCAGCGCATTGGTGGCGACCGTGGTGCCGATGCGGATGTCGGCGGGCGGAAGGGCTCCGTCGCCAACGCCGGTAAGCTGGCGCATCGCAGCGACGGCGGCGTCGCTATAATGTTCGGGGTTTTCCGACAGCAGCTTTGCCGTTGCGATTGTGCCGTCGGGGCGTCGCGCGACGACATCGGTGAAGGTGCCGCCGCGATCGATCCAGAAGTGCCACTGTGCCATCACCGAGGTCCATGCCATCAAGCGGCGCGGCATGCCACCCGAGCGATCGTCTATGATCAGGCACCGGCGTTGACCGTGCGGGGCGAGACGGCCAAGGTCCGCGCCATCCTCATCGGACCGCAGATACGTCCGCCCTCGACCTGGGAGATCGCCCATGCGCCGCAGAACTTTCATCGCCTCGCTCCCAGCCGCCACGATGGCCGGCGCCGCCTTCGCCCGCGGAACACAGGAGAAGGCGGCATCGACCAGCGGGGCCAGGTCTGCGGGATCGTCGAGCGAGACGGAGCAACCCCAGGTCTGGGCCGAGGGCGCGGAGCGTTTCGTGCGCACCGACGTTCGCGCCGGAGACCGGCCGGTGGGGGCGAGTTTCGCATCGCGCACCGCAGTGTACGGCACGTCAGGCGCGTGCGGATCGGCGCATCCTTACGCAACCATGGCCGGGCTCGACATTCTCAAGCGCGGCGGATCGGCGGTCGATGCGGCGGTCGCGATCAACGCCTGTCTCGGCTTTCTCGAGCCGACATCCAGCGGCCTTGGCGGCGATTGCTTCGCGATGGTGTGGGACCCCAAACAGAACAAGCTGATGGGGCTGGCCGGATCGGGCGGATCACCCAGGGGATTAAGCCTCGATACGGTGCGCCAGCATGCGGTGCAGGGCGCGATTCCGGCGCTGGGCGCAATCGCGGTATCGACGCCCGGCGCGCTCGATGCCTGGTGGACGCTGCACCAGCGCTACGGCAAACTGCCTTGGGCCGAAGTGCTGCAGCCGGCGATCGACTATGCCGAGAACGGCGTGCCTGTGCCGGACGTGATTGCCTATTACATCCGCCACAACATGGCGATCTTCAAGCAGCGCAGCGCGCAGATCGGCGAAACCGCCAACGCCTTCAAAACCTATGCGCCGGACGGCATCGGCCCGAAAACCGGCGGCATATTCCGCAATCCCGATCTCGCGCGCACCTATCGGATGATCGCCAAGGGCGGCCGCGACGCCTTTTACGACGGGCCGATCGCCGACACGATCGACGCCTATTTCCGGCGCATCGGCGGGTGGCTGCGCAAATCCGATCTGCAGGCGATGCACAGCGAATGGGTGCAGCCGCACAGCACCGATTATCGCGGCGTGACGGTCCACGCGCTGGGCGCCAACACGCAGGGCATCGCGACGTTGCAGATGCTCAACATGCTCGAACATTTCGACATGCGCGGCGAAGGCTTCCAGTCGCCGCGATCGATCCATTTGCAGGTCGAGGCGAAGCGCCTCGCTTATGAGGATCGCGCCCGATACTATGCCGATCCGCATTTTTCGAAAGTGCCGGTCGAGTGGCTGATCTCGAAAGAATATGCCGCGAAACGCGCGGCGCTGATCAAGCCGGATCGTATTCTCACGCCCGTCTATCCGGGCCATGCGCCCGATCATGCTGACACCACCTATTTCAGCGCCGCCGACAAGGACGGCATGATGGTATCGATGATCCAGTCGAACTTTCGCGGCATGGGATCGGGGCTGGTCGCAGACGGCCTCGGCTTCATGTTCCAGGATCGCGGTCAGCTCTTTTCGCTGAACGACGGCCATCCGAATATCTATGCGCCGGGCAAGCGCCCGTTCCAGACGATCATCCCCGGTTTCGCCAGCATCAAGGGTGTGCCGTGGATGGCGTTCGGCGTAATGGGCGGCGACATGCAGCCGCAGGGCCAGACGCAGATCATCGTCAACCGCAAGGATTACGGCCTCGAAATCCAGTCGGCGTCGGATAGCCCGCGCTGGCACCACGAAGGCTCCTCGCAATCGATGGGTGAGGATTCGCCGGGGCTGCCCAAGGAGGGGCTGCTGCGGCTCGAAACGGGTATTCCCGCCACGACGCGGGCAGCGCTAGCCGACATGGGCTGGACGATCGGCGAACCCGACGGCGGATTCGGTCGCTACGAATGCGTCGAGAACCGCCGCGACGGCGACGCGCGCGTCTATGCCGCGGCCAGCGAAATGCGCGCCGATGGCTGCGCGCTGGCCTATTGAGCGCCCGTGCCCAATACCCTCGTCAACGATTGATACCAAAAGGATTGCCGATGCGCCGTCTGCTGCCGTTGCTCGTTCTGACCGCCGCTGCCATGCCCGTTTCTGCGGCGACGCCAAACGCCGATCCCAACCTGTATCTCGAAGACATTCATGGCGCCCGCGCGCTGGCCACGGTGAAGCAGTGGAACGCGCGAACGCTCAGCACGCTGGAGGCCGAGCCGAACTTTGCCGCCTATCAGCGCCGAGCCTTGGATTTGCTGCAGAACGATCAGCAGCTCGCCACGCCCGATCAGGTGATCGGCGGACAGGTTCTCAATCTGTGGCAGGATAAGGCCAATCCCCGCGGCCTGTGGCGGATCGCATCGCTCGCCTCCTTCGCCGCGGGCACGCCGCAGTGGCGTACGCTGATCGATGTCGATGCGCTCGGCAAGGCCGAGGGCAAGAGCTGGGTGTGGAAGGGCGCAATATGCCGCGCGCCCGATTATGATCGCTGCATGGTCGCGCTGTCGGACGGCGGCGGCGATGCGGTGGTCGAGCGCGAGTTCGACATTCCCTCCGGCACGTTCGTGAAGGGCGGCTTCACGATCCCGATCGCCAAGACCAGCCTCAGCTGGGCCGGCCCGGATTCGCTTTATGTCGGCACCGATTTCGGTGCGGGATCGCTGACCGATTCCGGTTATCCGCGCATCGCCAAATTGTGGAAGCGCGGCACGCCCCTCGCCACCGCCAAGACGATCGCGGCGGGCGCGAAGACCGACGTCGCGGTCGATGTGCGCGTGCTGACGGAAGGCGACGCGCGCTATCCGATCGTCGAGGAAGCGATCGATTTCTACCACAACAAGCGCGATTATATCGCGCCCGACGGCCGGCTGCTTCACCTGCCGCTGCCGACCGATGCGGTGGTCAACGGCGTCCTCGGCGGTAGGCTGATCGCCACGCTGA
Source organism: Sphingomonas sp. (assembly GCA_051960335.1). Classification (GTDB taxonomy): domain Bacteria; phylum Pseudomonadota; class Alphaproteobacteria; order Sphingomonadales; family Sphingomonadaceae; genus Sphingomonas. The sequence goes on along the minus strand of JBQCEK010000012.1, from coordinate 610 downwards.
CCAGCGATTGGAACGGCATGGTTGCAGGATCGGTGATCGCCTATCCGATCACGGCCGCGCAGGCCGGCAGGTCGCCGAGGGTGGAAGTCGTGTTTCGGCCGAGCGCCCATCAGGCAGTCGAGCAGGTCCAGGCCGGCAAGTCCGTGCTGTGGATCAAGCTGCTCGACGATGTGTCCGGCCGGCTGCTGTCGCTCACGCGGCAGAACGATGGCACATGGCGACACGAGGCCGCCGCGCTGCCAGGCAATGCGACCATTCACCTGGAGTCGGTTGCGCATGACAGCGATCTGGCCTTCGCCTCCGTGCAAGGCTTTCTCTCGCCGCCAGTTCTTTTCGCCGTTCGCCCGGCGGCCGCGCCGGTCAGCATCGAAGCCGGGCCGACGCGCTTCGACGCCGCCAATATGGCAGTCGAACAGCATTTCGCCGTGTCGAAGGACGGCACGCGGATTCCCTATTTCGAGGTTCGGCGGAAGGATGTCACTGGCCCGGCGCCGGCCCTGATCCACGCCTATGGCGGCTTCAACGACGCCCAGACGCCAAGCTATCTCGTCGATGAACCCTATCGCTCCGGCCCCGCGGCGCTTTTCTGGGTCGAGGAAGGCAATGTGTA
>JBQCEK010000011.1:0-2049 GCA_051960335.1 Sphingomonas sp. | reverse complement strand
CGCGTCGCGTGGACGCCGGTGACCGCCCCGGCGTCGCGGCAACGGCCATCCATGATCGCGGCATCGAGGCGAATATCGCCTTCATAAGTGAAGACCGCGCCGCGTCCGGCGTTGAAATGCGGATCGTCTTCCAGCACCTTCACGGCAGCCTCCACTGCGTCGAGCGCGTCTCCGCCCGAGGCCAGCACCGCGCTTCCCGCGTCGAGGGCCCGTGCGAGGCCGTCGCGCGCGCCTTGTTCGGCCTCAGCGGAAAGCGCGCCGCGCTCGAGCACGCCGGCGCCGCCATGAATCAGCAGCGTCCATTCGAATGATCTCGTCATGGTCGTGCCGCTTAGCAGATGGCCGCGACGAGGCCAGCCCTGCGATAACGCGCACAGGGTCGCTTATCGGCCGCAGACCCTCTATATGCGGGATCGTCCGGCAGCAGCCCGAGAGAGTTTTCATGTCCCTTCGCCCCTGGCGCGATATCGTCCGCCGCAAGAGCCGCCAGATCATGGTCGGCAACGTTCCCGTCGGCGGCGACGCGCCCGTCACCGTGCAGACGATGACCAATACGCCGACCAGCGACGCCAAGGCGACGATCGACCAGATCCGCCGCTGCGAGGATGCCGGCGTCGACATCATCCGCGTGAGCTGCCCCGACGTGGAGAGCACCGCGGCGCTGAAGCAGATCGTTCGCGCTGCCCGCGTGCCGATCGTCGCCGACATCCATTTCCACTACAAGCGCGCTCTGGAGGCGGCGGATGCCGGCGCGGCGTGCCTGCGGATCAATCCCGGCAATATCGGCTCGGCAGCGCGTGTGCAGGAGGTCGTCAACGCGGCCAAGGCCAATGGCTGTTCGATGCGGATCGGGGTCAACGCCGGCAGCCTGGAAAAGGACCTGCTCGAGAAATATGGCGAGCCGTGCCCCGATGCGCTGGTCGAAAGCGCGATGGACCATATCAAGCTGCTGCAGGATCACGATTTTCACGAATATAAGGTCGCGGTGAAGGCGTCCGACCATTTCCTCGCGGTCGCCGCCTATCAGCAGCTTGCGGAGATGGTCGATTGCCCGCTGCATCTGGGGATTACCGAGGCCGGCGGGTTCGTCGCCGGCACGGTCAGGTCGGCGATCGGGATCGGATCGCTGTTGTGGTTCGGGATTGGTGATACGATCCGCGTATCGCTGTCGGCCGAGCCGGAGGACGAGGTGCGCGTCGGGTTTGAAATCCTCAAGGCGCTCGGCATCCGCAATCGCGGCGTGCGCGTGGTGAGCTGCCCGAGCTGCGCGCGGCAGGGTTTCGACGTGATCCGCACCGTGCAGAAGCTGGAGGAACGGCTGCAACACATCCGCACGCCGATGAGCCTGTCGGTGCTCGGCTGCGTCGTCAACGGTCCCGGCGAGGCGCGCGAGACCGACATCGGGCTGACCGGCGGCGGCAATGGCAAGCACATGGTGTATCTGTCGGGCGTCACCGACCACCATGTCCAGGATGCCGACATGATCGACCACATCGTCAAGCTGGTCGAGGCCAAGGCGGCGGAAATTGAGGCGGCGGACGGAGCGTTGCAGGCAGCGGAGTAGCGCCTTCGCGAGCGATTGTGGCGGCGATTCGTTTCTGTTGCCAGCACCGAAGTGGAGAAAGTGCAGACCGTCGCAGCGTTTTCGTGGCTTTTGCGCCGGGAACGCGCCCGCGAAGCGCCGTGTTCGCGACATCCACGCGCCAGTGACGCGACACGCGCGCGCCGTATGCGAACGACAGCGCGACAGTGGCGCGACAACGCCGAGCGGCGAGGCGACCGTGACGCGACGGGTTCGCGACCGAGATTATGTGGTTGTCAAAGAGCAGTCGCCCGAGGGCTGTAACGGCGTCTCAGATATTTTCCAACATTGGAAGAGCTTATGGCATTCGCGCCGACGGCGGCCGTCAGCTAACCAAATCCCCCTCCCTGCAAGGGAGGGGGCAGGGGGTGGGTTGGCGAGCGCAGCGAGCCATCCTACGCTCGCGCCATGCGCCGTGCGCCACCGCATCGATCCGGAACTGATACGGCGCGCGCGTGCGCTGCGCA
>JBQCEK010000010.1:0-4310 GCA_051960335.1 Sphingomonas sp. | reverse complement strand
GACACAGCCTCGGCCTTGGCCGCCGGCTGCCCGGTCGTCGTAAAGGCCCACTCGGCGCATCCGGGGACGTCCGAATTCGTGGGGCGCGCAGTCCAACGCGCGGTGGAAAAGGCCGGATTTCCGGCAGGCACCTTCGCTCTCCTGTTCGACATGGGTTTCGATGTCGGGCGGCAGCTGGTCGCCGACCCGAGGATCCACGCGGTCGGCTTTACCGGCTCGCGCAGAGGCGGGACGGCACTTATGAAGATCGCGTCAGAACGCAAGCAGCCGATCCCCGTCTACGCCGAGATGAGCAGCATCAACCCGGTGGTGTTGATGCCCGCTGCACTCGAAGCACGCGGGGAAACGCTCGCCGCGGGCTTCGTCGGATCGCTGACGATGGGATCGGGGCAATTCTGCACCAATCCAGGGCTGGTGATCGCGATCGACAGCCCTGCACTGGATCGCTTCGCCGATGCGGCGATCAAGGCGCTGGCGCCGATCGCGCCCACCGTCATGCTGACGCCGGGCATCCATGCCGCTTATGAAAGGGGATTGGCCGATCTGACCGCGCACGGCGACGTTTCATTGCTCGGGCGCGGCGCGGAGAGCAGCGGCAAGCACTGCGCGCGCGGCGCATTGCTCTCAATCCCCGCAGATCGGTTCATCGGGGACGAAGTGGCCTCGCGCGAGATTTTCGGATCGGCATCGCTGATCGTGCGGTGCCGCGATATCGGCGAGGTGGCGGCGGTGCTCGATAGTCTCGAAGGGCAATTGACCGGCACGTTGCAGCTCGATCCGGCCGACGAAGAGGCCGCTGCCACAATCGTTCCGATCCTCCAACGCAAGGCGGGCCGCGTGCTCGCCAACGGCTGGCCGACCGGCGTCGAGGTGAGCGACGCGATGGTTCACGGCGGCCCCTTCCCTGCGACCTCGGATGGCCGCAGCACCTCGGTCGGTACGCTGGCGATCGACCGATTCCTGCGCCCGGTCTGCTATCAAGACATGCCCGATGCCTTGCTGCCTGCAGTGCTCGGCCGTTCCGGCCCGGTCGGCGTTCCCCACCGCCTGGACGGCGTGCTGACGACCGGCCGGAAGTAAGCGAAATGGCTATTCGATTAGGGATCGTCGGCGTCGGCAAGATCGCGCGCGATCAGCATCTGCCGGCAATCGCCGACAATCCGTCCTTCGCGCTGGTTGCCACGGCGAGCCGCCACGGCGGCGTCGATGGACTGGTGAATTTCGAGTCGATCGAGGCGATGCTCGTCGATGGGCCGACGCTCGACTCGGTGGCGATCTGCACCCCGCCGCAAGGGCGCCATGCAATCGCACGGGCGGCGCTGGAAGCGGGGCTGGACGTGCTGCTGGAAAAGCCGCCAGGCGCGACCGTGGGCGAAGTGGCCGATCTTGCCGCCTTCGCGGCCAGCAACAGCCGGACGTTGTTCACGTCCTGGCATTCGCGCGAGGCAGCGGCTGTCGAACCGGCGCGGCAGTGGCTTGCCGAGCGTGCGATCACCGCGGTTCGCATCGTCTGGAAAGAGGACGTTCGCGTCTGGCATCCCGGCCAAGAATGGATTTTCGCGGCCGGCGGACTCGGCGTATTCGATCCGGCGATCAACGCTCTGTCGATCGTCACGCGAATCCTGCCGAAAGCGCTGATTCTCGATTCGGCCGAACTGGCGTTTCCCGCGAACCGCGACGCGCCGATTGCCGCGACTCTTGCGATGAGCTATGACGGCGATGTGCCCGTGAGTGCCGATTTGGATTTCCTGCAGACCGGCCCGCAAAGCTGGGACGTGATCGTCGAGACCGATGAAGGCACGCTGATGCTGAGCCACGGCGGCGCCACGCTGACGATCGACGGCGCACCGGTCGCCCTCGGCGCGCACGAGGAATATCCGCGCCTTTACAGTCGCTTCGCCAAGCTGATCGAGCGCCGGGAAAGCGACGTGGACGTCACCCCGTTCCAGATCGCCGCCGACGCCTTCCTGATCGGGCGCCGGCGCACGGTCGAGCCGTTCGACTATTGATCCTCAGTGGCTGTGGCGGGGAACGCCGGTAACCTGCGCAATCTTCTGATATTTCACCGCCGGCTCGAGCACCGCGCCGGTATCCAGCTGGCCGACCACAGCGCGCTGCATTTCTTGCCACGGCGTTTGCGAAGCAGGGTAACGGTAGCCACCCGTCGACTCGAGGGCCTGGCGGCGCTCAGCCAATTCTTCGTCGTCGATCAAGACGTTGGCTTCGTGCTTGCGAAGGTCGATGCGCACCCGATCACCCGATTTGAGTAATGCAAGGCCGCCCCCCACCGCTGCTTCGGGCGATGCGTGGAGGATCGAGGGGGAGCCCGAGGTTCCCGATTGGCGGCCGTCGCCAATGCACGGCAACGAGGTGACACCGTGCTTGATGAGCGCGGCTGGTGCCCGCATGTTGACCACTTCCGCCGAGCCAGGATAGCCGATCGGGCCCGTGCCACGGATCACCAAAAGCGTTCTATCATCGATATTTAGAGAGGGATCGTCGATCCGCGCGTGATAATCTTCCGGCCCGTCGAACACCACCACGGGACCTTCGAAGGCATCGGGATCATCCGGGTTCGAGAGATAGCGATCACGGAATTCGGGCGAGATCACGCTGGTCTTCATGATCGCGGAATCGAACAGATTGCCGCGCAAAATCGAAAACCCCGCCTTTTGTTTGAGCGGATCTTCGAATGAACGGATCACGCGGCTATCGACGATTGCCGCGCCACGACAATTGTCACCAATCGTTCGGCCATTGGCGGTGATCGCGGCGTCGTCGATCAACCCATGCGCCATCAATTGCGCGACAACTGCCGGGACCCCGCCGGCGCGATAGAAATCCTCGCCGAGAAATTCGCCTGCCGGCTGCAAATTCACGAGCAGTGGCACATCCAGGCCATAAGTCTGCCAATCATCGAGATCGAGCTGGGCGCCGACATGGCGCGCAATCGCACTCAGATGCACGGTCGCGTTGGTTGAGCCGCCGATCGCGGTGTTGACCCGGATCGCGTTGAGAAACGCCTCACGCGTGAGAATATCGGAAGGCTTGCGATCGGCATGGACCATTTCCACGATCTGCTTGCCGGTGAGATAGGCGACTTCCTGTCGATCGCGGTGCGGCGCCGGGATCGCGGCCGAGCCGGGCAGTGACATGCCCAATGCCTCCGTTAGCGAGTTCATCGTCGTCGCGGTGCCCATCGTGTTGCAATAGCCGGTCGATGGGGCCGAAGAAGCGACGAGCTCGACGAAGCCCTTATAATCGATCTCGCCGGCGGCCATCATCTCGCGCGCCTTCCAGATGATCGTTCCGGAGCCCGTGCGCTCGCCGTTGTGCCAGCCGTTGAGCATCGGCCCGACGGACAAGGCGATCGCAGGAATATTGACCGTCGCCGCCGCCATCAGGCAGGCCGGCACCGTCTTGTCGCAGCCGATCGTCAGCACCACGCCGTCGATCGGGTAGCCGAACAGCAGCTCGACCAGCCCGAGATAGGCAAGATTGCGATCGAGCGCCGCCGTCGGCCGCTTGCCGGTTTCCTGGATCGGATGGACCGGAAATTCCATCGCGATGCCGCCCGCCTCACGAATGCCCTCCCGCACGCGCTGCGCCAGCACCAGATGATGCCGATTGCACGGTGAAAGATCGCTGCCGGTCTGCGCGATGGCGATGATCGGCTTGCCCGACTGCAGTTCCTCCAGCGTCAGCCCGTAGTTCATGTACCGCTCGAGATAGAGCGCGGTCATGTCCGGGTTGGCCGGATCGTCAAACCAGGCGCGGGAACGGAGCGTCTTCGGGCCAAGCGGGGAATCGGTCATTCGCAAAACTCTATGGTGAAAACGCGTTGATTGTCCGCATGAAGCGGGTCGTGACGGCCGTCACTAGCTTATACTCGTACAAAAGATAGCCTAACTGTTTTATCTGGTCATATTAATCGGTGCAATAGCGCGACTCGATCCGTTCCGGCGCGGGACGCACAGCCACAGCGGACGAGTTAAGCTGATGGAACTACGGCGTGGTGCTGACGATCGTTGCCACTAATCGGTCCTGACTCTAGGGTCCGCGCCATCATGGCGAAGACGCACCGTTTCCACTCGATCCACGCGCACGAGATGCTGCGCGTCGGCGCCTGCACGCCGCTGGCGACGGTCGGCGATCCCGCCGCCAATGCAGACGCGATCATCGAGCTCGCGCGTCAAGCCGATGGCGACGCCATCGACCTGCTGGTGTTTCCCGAACTCAGCGTGTCTTCGTACGCGATCGACGACCTTCACTTGCAGGCGGCGGAGCAGCAAGCGACCGAGGCGGCGCTG
>JBQCEK010000009.1:0-6143 GCA_051960335.1 Sphingomonas sp. | reverse complement strand
ATTCAACGCTTGAGCGCGCCTTCCAGTTGGCGAAAAGTGGCCGACTCTCATCAGTCGCAGACCTGCGACGAAAACTGAAAGCCGAGAACTATCCTTCCGTCGAGGAACATCTGGCCGGCGGATCTATCAGGCGCCAGCTCAAGGACTTGATCGTTCAGTCCAAGACAATGAACCAATGACCCTAGATGAGGAACGCTGGGCGGAAGCACTTGCCGTCGAGCGCCAACATGGCGAGGGTGCGCCGCGATTTGTTGCCGAGCGGATCGGCGCGCTGGCGCTGAAGGGCGACATGGAGGGCGTGAACCGATGGCGCGAGATCGCGAGCAGGCTGGACGCGATGCAACACTCAAGCGAGCGGCCGGATTCGTAACGGAGCTCGCCTGATGGAACAGCACGCCTACATTGTCGGTGCCGCGGACGAGCTTGGCGATCAGCATATCTTAATGACCGGCGACAGCAAACGGGCATTGGCTGCCTATCACCGGTTGAAGGCGCAATACGGCAACGTCAGGATGAACGACGCGGTGGCTGATACGGTGCCTGCCAGCCATCTTGATGCATCATCGTTTTGCGAGCTAGGCGGCAGGCCTCGGGACCATAAGATATGACCGACGCGCTTACGATCCTCGGCATTCTCGCCATCGCCTCCATTCTGCTCTGGCGACAGCTCCGACGCGGCTGCGGCTGCGATACGAACAACGCTGGCTCGTCTTGCTGCAAGGAATGAAGCTGCCTCGGCCGACCGCTGCTGGCATCGAGGCGACAATCGTGGGAGCGCTCACGATCTTTGCCGTGGTGGCCTTTGTCCTCGGGCTGATAGCGCGAGTTTAGACTCGTGGTGCTGTTTTGAACCCTAACATGGGCCTGAGTGCCGGCGACGGCTAAACACCGCCCTGGGTGCAAACCGGGGTAAGGATGCACATCAAATATTGGCTCGCCGCCATTGCGGCCTACTCGCTGACCGCAGCCCGGCCCTCGCTCAAATTTCTGTCGAGGCGAACGGCGCACGCGCTGAAGGGCATTGGGGCGGGGAATTGGGGGCGGGCTACAGCTTTGGCGCTGGTGGCTTCAAGCTTACGCCCGGCGCTGGTCTGCTTTTTCATTCAGGTGACGGCGGCTCTGATATGTATGGGCGTTGAAGCGACCTACTCGATTCCGATGAGCGCCACGATCGGTGCCGGACTCCGCTTCGGAGATAACACGCGGCCCTATGTGACGGCAGCGCTGCCCCCTCGTGCCGCATCTGGCGGTCAAAGCGAACGCAGGGGCACTTATTACTCACTCGGGCTGAAGCCGGGGCTTGATCGCCGAGATTGATCGGTGTGTGGTCAGCATAAGCGCGGTACGCCATCCGGCCGGCATTCAGACATATCCGGTGGCCGATTTCGGTCCGCCGCCGGCTCAAGCTCAGAGTCGCGATCTACTGCAGGAGGTGATGGTCATCGGCGCGGTCCGACCACACCATCTGCTCCAGCGCCGCCCGAGCCTTGTCGAGCCCGATACCGACATCATCAAGAGGCCGTCGGTCGCCAAGCTCGCGGCCCAGTTCGCGAATAGCATCTGCCTCGACGAGCGCATCGACGACGGTCTGGTGCAGACGAGCGAGGCGCTTCTTCATGCGCACTCGCCTACGTCAAGAGCAGGTGGCGAGTCACGATTCAGAATGAGGTCGGAACCGTAACGAGCTAGAGTGTCCCATCATGGGTCAGAATCAGCTTCCGAAGCTCTCGCCTCGCCAGCAACAATGTCTGCGGGGCGTTGCTGAGCATTTAGACTCGCAGCAGATCGGCCACCGGCTCGGCATTTCCTCTCATACGGTCGATGGCCATATCGCCGCGGCGATGACGGCGTTGGGGGCCAGCAGTCGCCGCGACGCCGTCCGCATTTGGGCGGCGCGCAATGAGCCGGACACCACTGAAAGATTGACCGGTAAATTTCTGCCGGTCGACTTCCCGGTCGCGACACCCCCAAGTCCGGATGACTCGGGGAGCCAGGACACTGGCTTGCCGGGTTCAATTCCCGGACGCTCCTGTCCGTCTTTAGTGCGTCGCCCGACCATTCTGCAGGAAGACCGGGCAACGTTCGAGTTCGAGGCGAGCGAGAGGCCGGCTGATGAGGGGCGAAGAGGCAATGTAGATCCTTGGCTCAGGCTGCTAGCGATACCAGCGCTCGTTTTGCTGCTGGCATTCGTGATCATCGCAGTTTTCCCAATGGCTGACGCGTTTCAGCGTCTCGCCCTGTTCATCAAATCGCTCAACCACTAGCTGACCCCGCGGGCCTGCCCTTCGGGGCAGGGGGACTTATGCCAATCACACGGACTAAAGTTGCTCAAAGGGTTCTTACCGCCTTCATGGATGCCGAAGTCGCATCCGACGCGTCAGCGGCGGCGAACAGCCGGCTTCTCGCTGTTCTGATCGAGGCCCGCCGCGAGGCTCAATTGCCACCTGCTACGGGGATCGACGAACTCGAGCTGGTCGGTGCGAGCGCCAATCACTCGCTCGCCGCGCGCAACGGACTGGCCAAGGCGCATCCGCTGTTTGCAGCGCTCGCCGCTGCGCATGGGATGCCGATCGCATTCGGTCCGGACGGCTGTGACTATCCGGCGGATGCCCTGTTCGGCGCAGACCACAGTGAGGTGAGAGCCACGGCGTCCCAGCCCGGCTGACGACCGTTGACCGGATCGGCGAAGTCGCCGATCCGGTCATCATGTCGCTGCTGTACGTCGCCGGGTTCTGGATTCTCTTGATCGCCCTTTGCGGCACCGCGCTGTGGCTCGGTGGCAAGCCTGAGAAGATGGTCGCCCTTGCCTATCTGGCAGCAGCCGCGGCCACGCTGATCGTGCGATCACCGGCGGTGCATCGCTACGCCGGGGTCGAGATCGGCGTTCTTGCGGTCGATGTGCTGCTGCTTGGCGGCTTGATCTGGGTTTCGATCGAGGGGGATCGATGGTGGACAATATTCGCTGCCGCCTTCCAGGCGATATCGACGCTTGCGCATCTTGCGCGCATCGTCGACCCGACATTCTCGCGTCTGGCGTACAGCCTGATGGAGGGCGCCTCGAGCTACCCTGCGCTGATTGCGCTGGGAATCGGAACTTGGCGACACGCTACCAGACCGAAGATCTCGGGCACCTGAACTGGATTCTTGCGCGCTCGAACAGCTGTTCCGAGACATCGATCTCCTTGCTGAGGGAATTTGGCGGTTTCGCACAGATCTTTGCGGCGAGTGCCGCTCGCCAGTTCAGAGTGACGCAAGACGTAGAAATGACGGTCGCGCTGTCCCAGTTTCGAGCCGCGGCGCTGCATTGGACGAGGGGCAAGGTTCGCGAGCGGCCCTTGCTGGGCGATTGGAAATGCCTGCTCGACTATCTTCGAGCAGATCTCGCCTTCCGTACGGTCGAGTGCGTTCGCGTGCTGTTCCTCAACACCCGAAATTATCTGATCAAGGACGAGGTGATGTGGACGGGTACGATCGACGAGTGCAGCGTCCATGTGCGCGAGGTGGTCGGGCGAGCATTGGAGTTGGGAGCGGCAGCGATTATCCTGGCCCACAATCACCCAGGCGGTGATCCAAAGCCGAGCCGCGCCGACATTTCCTCGACGCGTGCCATTGTGGATGCCGGCAAGGCGCTTGGGATCATCGTCCACGATCACATCATCATAAGCCCATCGGCGCATTCAAGCATGCGGGCGGCACGTCTGATCTAGCATCCCGAATCGCTCCAGTTCGGCGCGAGCCCCGCTGGCTGAGCGACGGCAAATCTGATCTATTCAGCAAATGGGGCGCTTATCTCCCGAAGCGCGGAAACTCTATGAGGCGCTGGTGCCACGGGGCGCCGGCGCCGATTTGTCCGCGACCAAACATGGCGGACTGGCTCGTCTGGAACCACTGACCGTGCGTGGAAAGCACTGGCTGAGCGCCATCGCGACTGAAGAAACCAGTTGGCATGGTGATGCTCTGGTTGTGGAACTGCGCGATTTTCCGACCATTGCGGACGCCGCGATCGAGGCTGGGCTAACGTTCGAGCGTGATGCGTTGCTCAATTGAGCGCTGTCATCTCCAGTTGGCCGGCCCGATTGATGGCTGCGCGCGGGCCGGTTTTCCCAGCCCGCGCTCAAGCCTGGTTACACTGGTTTTGCGCCGGGTGTTCCACACTTGGCGAAATGCCCCTTCGCGTCCTTGCACCGCACCGGTTTGGCGGGCTTTTTGTCGGCGCACTTGATGAACTTGCCATGTGCGTCGCGGCAGGGCGCGGCGTAGCTGGGGGTGGCGGTAAACGCGAGAGCGGCAACGGCGATCGCAATCGAACGAAGCATCTTTCATCTCCAAGCCGAGAATCGGCGCGCAATACGTACGCCTCGCCATTCGCGGAGGAAACGAATTTTCTCGACTGCGCCGATTGTCCAAAGCAACGAGTGCTCTCGCGGCGCACTCGGGCGATGCGATCGCCAAGACTAATCCTTTGCTTCGCTCGATATCAGGCATTTCCCCCGGGAAGTCGACCGTATCGGTATGATCCGCCGAATCGCCGATAACTCCTTGATCTGTACCGTCCGCGCAGGTGTCGACGTTATCGCCCGATCGTTCCACTGGCACGATATCGAGCCACTATTGGAACCTCTAACTGCCCGGCAGCTTCGACAAAACCAGCCTTTCAGCTTGTGGGCCGTTTGCAGACTGACCGCACTTGAAACGAAAACCGACAAAGCGGACCTTAGTCCAGCCAGCGATTGATGCACCGAAAACCCGATCCTACCTTTAGGGCCGCTTGAGCGCTCTCTACGCGGGTCGTCGATCTAGGTGGTCTAAGTTGGCTGGAAAAGGCCCTAGGGGAAGCTAGAACGCCCTAACCAGTATCAGTAAGGTAAGAGCGGCAAGCCCAGCTCTTTTAAGAACTCGTTATGCTGCGCGGTCGTTGCCTTCACTCGCTTGTCGATTTCGGCCAGCGAGGCGTGGACGGCTGCAAGGTCAATCTCCGGCTCGGCCTCTGCTGTGCTGACATATCGGCTGATGTTGAGATTATAGCCATTTTTCTCATCGCCAATTTCTGACATTGGCACGCGACGGGAATAGCGCGGCTCTTCGTTCCGATGCTGATAGGTGGAGACGATCTTGGCGATATGGTCCGGGGTCAGCCGGTTCTGCCGTTTGCCGCGTTCGAAATGCTCGGCGGCGTTGATGAACAGCACGTCATCCGGCTTCTTGCATTTTTTGAGGACTAGAATGCAGACCGGGATGCCGGTCGAGTAAAAAAGGTTGGCGGGGAGCCCGATCACGGTATCGATATGGCCATCCTTGAGCAGCTTCGTGCGGATACGCTCCTCTGCCCCGCCACGGAACAAGACGCCGTGCGGCAGGATGATCGCCATCACACCGTCGTCCTTGAGGAAATGAAAGCCGTGAAGCAGGAAGGCAAAATCGGCGGCCGATTTTGGCGCAAGGCCATAATTTTTGAAACGCGCATCGTCGGCCATCGCGTTGGACGGGTCCCAGCGATAGCTAAAAGGGGGATTGGCGACGACCGCGTCGAAACGTGGCACTCTTGCCGGGTTCGTCTCGCGCAGCATGGGCCAATCATTGGTCAGCGTGTCGCCGTGGAAAATCTCGAACTCGCTGTCCTTCACCCCGTGCAGCAGCATATTCATGCGCGCTAGGTTATAGGTCGTGATGTTCTTCTCTTGACCGTAGATTTTGCCGATGCCGCGTGGCCCCATTTGGTTGCGGACGTTGAGAATCAGCGAACCGGAACCGCAGGCAAAATCGAGAAGACTATCGATATGGCCACGCTTGCCCTGCGTTGGGTCCTGACCGTCGAGCGCGACAATTTCTGACAGAATGTCGGAGACGAATTGCGGCGTATAGAATTCTCCCGCCTTCTTCCCCCCGCCGGCCGCAAACTGGCCGATCAGATATTCATAGGCATCGCCCAGCGTGTCGCTGGCCGTAGAAAACTCCTTCAGTCCCTTAGCAATCTCGGTGATGATCTTGCACAATTTTTCATTGCGATCTGATAATGATCTGCCGAGCTTCTCGGATGATAGGTTGATCTCGGAGAACAGCCCTTTGAACGTGTTTGTAAAGGCCTCATCCTCAATAAACTTCATCCCCTTTTGCAGGGTATCGAGTAGGTCACCGTCTTGCAC
>JBQCEK010000008.1:0-2758 GCA_051960335.1 Sphingomonas sp. | reverse complement strand
AACGATCCGCGGCTATCGACCAGGGCGCCGGTGCTTTGGTGCAGCGCCTGATACAGTTTCTGCGAGGTGCCGATCGGCAAGGCGATCGTCCGCGATGCTTCCAGCACCGAGGCGAACAATTGAGTGTGATGAAGCAAGGCGTCGTCCGTCGCGCTGAGCGCTGATTTCGTGTCCGCGGCGATCACCTTGGCAGCGTTTTGCTGAGCAGCCATGAACGTCTCCCGATGCCGCAGCCGAACAGGCTCAGCGCAGCAGCCAGAGCAGCCCTGCGCCGATCAGCACGATCACGAGGAAGATCGTGAACGAAACTACGGCAATTTTTAGGATCGAGAACAATATCTCGATCCGATTGAGGTCGTGCCGTCGCCCTCCGATGGGAGGAACCGAAAGCAGCCACCGGACCGCGGTGGCCGCACCATGAACGCCACGATTGGGGGCTCGGGCAAGCCGGGAAAATCTAGATACAGAAGGCGATACAGAAGATTCGCCCTGCGCCTGTTGCAGCTCGATCAGCCGCTGCGCCGCGGCTTCGCGCCCTTGCACGCCCAGGACGACGGCGGCGCGCGACAGATAGTTATCGATCGACGAAGGGCTTAGGCCGGTTCGATCGGCGATCGCCTTTGACGATGTGATGCCTTCGGCCACGAGCCGAAGGCATTCGATCTGCCGGTCACTGAGATCTCGAATCTGCCCCATCGCAGCGATGACTAGCATAAATCAGCGAATGTCGCGGCTGATATGGATGGCAGAATAACCATTTTTGATCGCCGCGAACGACACGAGGCGCCCGGATCGCGCCGGGCGCCTCGCATTCGTCAGGCGTGGCGGCTCACGCGCTGTAATACATATCGTATTCGACCGGGCTCGGCGTGGTTTCGAAACGGATCACGTCCGCCCATTTGAGCTCGGCATAGGCCTCGATCTGGTCCTTGGTGAACACATCGCCCTTGAGCAGGAACTCATAATCCTCCTGCAGCGCGACCAGCGCTTCGCGGAGCGAGCCGCACACCGTGGGCACGTTGACGAGTTCGGCCGGCGGAAGATCGTAGAGATTCTTGTCCATCGCCTCGCCGGGATGGATCTTGTTGGTGATGCCGTCGAGCCCGGCCATCAGCAGCGCTGCATAGCACAGATACGGATTGGCCATCGCATCGGGGAAGCGGAACTCGACACGCTTCGATTTGGCGCCGGTGCCATAGGGAATGCGGCAAGAGGCCGAGCGGTTGCGGCTCGAATAAGCGAGCAGCACCGGCGCTTCGAACCCGGGAACCAGCCGCTTGTAGCTGTTCGTCGTCGGATTGGTGAAGGCGTTGAGCGCGCGGGCATGCTTGATGACGCCGCCGATGAAATAGAGGCAGGTATCGCTGAGGCCCGCATAGCCGTTGCCGGCAAACAGCGGCTCCTTGCCGTTCCAGATCGAGATATGCGTGTGCATGCCCGAACCGTTGTCGTCCTTGATCGGCTTGGGCATGAAGGTGGCCGTCTTGCCATAGGCATGCGCCACCTGATGGACGACGTACTTGTAGATCTGCATGCGATCGGCGGTCTGCGTCAGCGTGCCGAAGGTGAGGCCGAGCTCATGCTGCGCGGCCGCCACCTCATGGTGATGCTTGTCGCACGGCAGGCCCATTTCCATCATCGTCGAAACCATCTCGGCGCGGATATCGACGGCGCTGTCGACTGGGGCGACGGGGAAATAGCCACCCTTGGCGCGGGGGCGATGGCCGAGATTGCCGCCATCATAATCCTTGCCGGTGTTGGTCGGCAGTTCGATGTCGTCGATCTGGAAATAGCTGGTGTTGTAGGCGGTTTCGAACTGGACGTTGTCGAACATGAAGAATTCGGCTTCGGGGCCGACATAGACCGTGTCGCCGATGCCCGTCGTCTTGACGAACGCCTCGGCGCGCTTCGCCGTGGTGCGCGGGTCGCGCGAATAGCCCTCGCCGGTGGAGGGTTCGACGATATCGCAGAACATGATCATCATCGGCGTCGCCGAGAACGGATCGGTATAGACCGCGTCGAGATCCGGCATCAGGATCATGTCGCTCTCGTTGATCGCCTTCCAGCCTTCGATCGACGATCCGTCGAACATGAAGCCGTCGGTCAGCTCATCCTCGCCGACCACGCCGGCAACCATCGTCAGATGCTGCCACTTGCCCTTGGGATCGGTGAAACGGAGATCGACCCATTCGATTTCCTCGTCCTTGATCTTCTTCAGAACGTCGGCGGGCTTGTTGGCCATGATCCTGTGCTTTCCTCTAACGACACCCCGGCGAGCGCCGGGGTCTTTCAGTTGCACTAAGCCCCGGCCTGCGCCGGGGCGATGGAGTCCTTACGTGCGGGTCAGATCGCTTCGTCGTCGCGTTCTCCGGTGCGGATGCGAAGCGCGGTTTCGACGGGGATGACGAAGATCTTGCCGTCGCCGATCCGCCCGGTCTGCGCGGCGGCGGCGATCGCCTCGACCACGCGTTCGGCCAGGCTATCCTCGACGACCACCTCAAGCTTCACCTTGGGTAGGAAATCGACGACATATTCGGCGCCGCGATAAAGCTCGGTATGGCCCTTCTGCCGGCCGAAGCCCTTCGCCTCGGTGACGGTGATGCCGGATACGACCACTTCGTGCAGCTCTTCCTTCTCTTCATCGAGCTTGAACGGCTTGATGATCGCTTCGATTTTTTTCACGGCTCTGTAAAACCCCTGCGCATCGAACCGGCGCCGCCGCGAAGCGGCCCGGACGCCCAAATGCCCCTAACTATCT
>JBQCEK010000007.1:0-5274 GCA_051960335.1 Sphingomonas sp. | reverse complement strand
GCTCGATCCGATATTTGACGAGGTCGCCGATCGAAACGAGCCCGGTCATCCGCCCGCTATCCACCACCGGCAGATGGCGCAGCCGACGCCGGGTCATCAGCGACAGGGCGGACAACACGGCATCGCCGGGCGCTACGGTCACGGCCGGGGCCGTCATCGCCTCTCCCACCGTTCGATCGAGCGCGGCGGCGCCATGCGTCGCAAGGCAATAGATCACGTCGCGCTCGGAAAACACGCCGGTCACGGTATCGCCGTCCATCACGGGCACCGCGCCGATACGCCGCTCCGCCAGCAAAGCAACCGCTTCCGCCACGCGCTGTCCGGCGGTGACGGATACCACCTCATGGCCCTTGCTGTTCAGGATCGCGGCGATCGTCATGACACCTCTCCCTAATCGGGCCGGCCGCGCGGAACCTTGATCGGCGCCGCGGGGCCGGCGCTCATTCTTTTCGAGTCTTGGTGGCTTGAGTGTCCCACGTTTACGCCGATATGGGAAGCATGGACGATCCCAAACACGGCCTGGACGACCCGGCCTATGCAGCCTTTGCGTGGGCGCGTTTTCGCCGCATCCTCGGCTGGATGGGGGTGGCGACGATCGCCATCATCGCCGCGGCGCTCGTCTGGCTCGATCATGCTTACGGCCCGCTATCGTGGGTGACGATCGTCGCAACCGTCGTCGGATTCGGCGCCACGATCATGCTGGCGGCGGCGCTGATGGGGCTGCTCTTCCTGAGCTCAGGCTCCGGGCACGACGCGACGATCGACGATCTCAGCAAGATACGAAAAGACCGGCGACGCCCCTAAGCATCGCCGGTCCGTTCAATCATTGCCGAGGCCGGTCAGTTGGCCGAACCGGCAGCCTCGCTGGCGGACGGACGGCCACGCCGGCGGCGGGGCTTTTCCTCGGCCTCGTCGCCATTCGATACCGCGCTGACGCCGAGTGAGGGCGGCAGACGATCGGCATCGAAAACGGGCGCGTCGGCAGGCGGTTGCGCCTCGCGACGCGGACGGCCGCGCCCGCGCCTTTCGGATGCAGGCTTTTCCGCCGCCGCTTCCTCTTGAGGTTGGCGTTGGTCGCGATCATCGCCATTGATACGCTGGCCACGCGCTGCGCGCTCCCGCGGACGGCGATCCTCTTCTTCATCGTCGGCGGCGTCATCGTCGCGCTCGAACGAGCGATTGCCGTTGCTGCGGCCGTTCACTCGGTGATCGTCGCGATCACGCGATTGCCCGCGACCTTCGGCTTCGATTTCGCCATCGACATCCGTATCGTCCATGTCGTCGGCATCACCGTCGTCGCGCTGGCGACGAGCGTTCTGCTCTTCGAACCGCGAGCGGCTTTCGTTGAGCACGCGGAAGTAGTGATCCGCGAACTGCAGATAATATTCGGTGTTGACCCGATCCCCCGCCATCTGCGCGTCGCGCGCGAGATTCTTATATTTCTCATGCAGCTGGGTGGCGTTGCCGCGCGCCCGATTATCGATGCGGTTGCCCTGGTTGGGATTACCCTGCGAGAGCTGCCCGCCACGACCGCGACGGCGGCCGGCCTGACGATTGTTCATCAAAGTCTGTCTGTCCTCGTCCCTTGAAAATCACCCGGCCCCGCGCCGAAGTCGCTTCGTCAGCGCGTTTCCCCTGCACAAGCGCGTCGCCGGAAGCGGCGCGATCAGGCTGCCACGGTCGCCGGACTGCAGCGACTTCATGACGAGGGAATGGGCCCAGGGCCTCTTTTCAACAACTTGGTTGAAGGTGCCCGCCCCGTTAGGGGTCTTAGCCCGGCGGCGCACAATATCCAAGAGAAATATGTGGCTAAGGATCGATGATTTCAAGTGACGACCAATGCGCGCGGCCGGCCGCCAAGATCGGCGCACAACGACCAGGATAGACCGGCGTCCGCCGCCAGCGCGCCGACCGCGTCGGCCTGGCAATGGCCGATCTCGATCACCGCGACGCCACCCGGCGCGATCAGCCGCGGCAGATCGGGAACGATCCGCCGATAGTCGTCGAGCCCATCGGCGCCGGCGAACAGCGCCTCGGCCGGCTCATGCTCGCGCACCTCCGCCGGCAGAGCATCGCCGGTGCCGACATACGGTGGATTGGCGAGAACCAGATCGAACGCTGATCCGATCTTTGCCGCCCAGTCCCCTTCGACAAAATGCGCGCGCGCCTGAAAGGCCAACCGTTCGGCATTGCGTCGCGCCATTGCCAGCGCGGTGGGCGAGCGATCGACGCCCGTCCCCGTCGCTTCTGGCCATTGATCGAGCGCGGCGAGCAGCAGCGTACCCGGCCCCGTGCCAAGATCGAGGATCGTCGCCGGCGCGCGATCGGCATAATGCGCGACCGCCGCCTCGATCAGCGTCTCGCTATCCGCCCTCGGCACCAGCGCGCCGGGGCCGACGGCGATGTCGATCGTCCAGAAGGCGCGAGTGCCGGTGATATAGGCGATCGGCTCATGCGCAAGACGGCGCGCGATCAGTGCGTCAAACGAAGGCGGCGCTGCGACATCAAGGTGTCGCAGCAACAGATCGTCGCGCGACACGCCGAGCGCGTGCGCCATGAGCAGTTCGGCATCGAGGCGGGGAGTGTCGGAGATGGTGGCAATGGAGGCGGTAGCGGCGGCGATCGCTGCCCTGACTCCCCCTCCCGCCTGCCGCAGGGGATCGGTGGAAGGGCTTGTCATGATGAGAGCAGCCCTCGCAACAGGCCCTCCCCTAACCCCTCCCGCAAGCGGGAGGGGGACTCACCCATCGATCTGGGCCAGCCGCTCGGCCTGGTCCTCGGCGATCAGCGCGTCGATCAGCTCGCTCATCTCGCCTTCCAGGATTTCGGGCAGGCGGTGCAGCGTCAGGTTGATGCGGTGATCGGTCACGCGGCCCTGGGGGAAATTATAGGTGCGGATGCGCTCCGATCGGTCGCCCGAGCCGACCATCGATTTGCGCGCGCCCGCCCGCTCGTTCGCCAACCGCTCCCGCTCGGCTTCATAGAGCCGCGTGCGCAGCACCTTCATCGCCTTGGCCTTGTTCTTGTGCTGCGACTTCTCGTCCTGCTGGATCACCACCAGCCCGGTCGGCAAATGCGTGATCCGCACCGCCGAATCGGTGGTGTTGACCGATTGGCCACCCGGCCCCGACGAGCGATAGACGTCGATCCTGAGATCCTTGTCGTCGATCTGGACATCGACCTCCTCCGCCTCCGGCAGCACCGCCACGGTCGCCGCCGACGTGTGAATCCGCCCGCCCGATTCGGTCACTGGCACGCGCTGCACGCGGTGGACGCCGCTTTCGAACTTGAGCTTGGCAAAAACGCCCTTGCCCTCGACCGAGGCGATCGCTTCCTTGAAGCCACCCGAATCGGACGCCGAAGCGGAGATCAGTTCGACCCGCCAGCCCTGCCCCTCGGCGTAGCGCTGATACATGCGCATCAGATCACCGGCGAACAGCGCCGCCTCGTCGCCGCCGGTGCCAGCGCGGATTTCGAGCATCGCCGCGCGCTCATCGGCCGCGTCGCGCGGGAGCAACGCAAGCGCGAGCTGGCGATCGGCCGCTTCCAGCCGCGCCTGATTGTCGGCCAGTTCCTCTTCGGCCATCGTCCGCAGTTCGGCGTCGCCATCATGCGTCATGTGGCGCAGGCTGACCGCCTCGGCGCGCAACCGCCGCACCTCGCCGGCCGCCTGCGCGACGGGCTCCAGCTCCGCATATTCCTTCGACACCGCGACGAAGCGATCGGAGGGCAAGTCGCCGGTCGCCATCAGCGCCTGCAACTCGTCCCGCCGCGCCTCGATCTGCGCGATCCGTTCCGGGGAAATGGTTGTCATGCCCGCGCCAGACACTCACGCTGTTCCCCGGCGAAGGCCGGGGCCCAGGTGGAAAGGTGGACGTAACGAAGCGCAACGCCGGAGGCGCATCGTCCCCCAACTGGACCCCGGCCTTCGCCGGGGAACAAGGATGCTGCGATCTGCGCGATTCGTCGGGCAAAGACGGGGATCATTCAGCGGTCCGATAAATTTCGATCTCACGACCGGAAAGTTCGTCCCCTCGAAGATTAAACCGGTAATCGCCATTCTGACCAATTTGGTCTAACGCTTCGAGTATTAAAGCGTCTCTACCGGCAGCCGCACATTGGCGAAGGCGAGCGGCAGCAATCTGGTTATGGACGTTCACGCGATCATCGAGCACCAAGATAATGTTCGGCCAGAGCTTTCGAGCTCGGTCGAAGCGTTTTCGTTCCGAGCCATTGGCAAACAGTTCGACCGATATTCCCTCACGTCTCAAGTTTGCGGCAAGCCACCATCCAAGATCATTGAGCTTGTTGGACTCTGAGACGATTGCTACGTCGATGTTGTCTGACGCCGGCTCCTCAATCAACATCGCAAGCCGCTCGACACCTGCCGCCCAGCCGACCGCAGGCGTGTGCGGACCGCCCAAACTCTCCATCAGCCCGTCATAGCGGCCGCCACCGAGCACGGTGCCCTGCGCGCCCAAGCGATCGGTGACGAACTCGAACGCGGTGTGGCGGTAGTAATCGAGGCCGCGGACGAGGCGGCTGTTGCGCGTCCACGCGACGCCAGCGGCATCGAGGCCCTTGGTGACCGCCTCGAAATAGGCGCCTGCCTCGCTCGTCAGATGCGCGTCGATATCGGGCGCGGCGTCGGCGATCGGGCGGTCGCGCGGGTCCTTGCTGTCGAGGATGCGCAGCGGATTCTTCTCCAGCCGCGTCTGGCTGTCCTCGCTCAAGCCGCCGCGATGCGCTTCGAAATGCGCGACCAGCGCCTGGCGCCACGCCTCGCGCGTTTCCGAATCGCCCAGCGTGTTGAGCTGCAACGTCACGCCCTCGGTGATGCCGAGCTCCTTGAGCAACTGGTCGGCGAGCGCGAGCAGCTCGACATCGGCCGCCGGCTCCGCCGCCCCGATGATCTCGGCATCGATCTGGTGGAACTGGCGGAAGCGGCCCTTTTGCGGCCGCTCGTAGCGGAACACCGCGCCCGAAGTCGCAAGCTTGAGCGGCGCATATTGCTGCCAGCCCTCGGTCAGATAGGCGCGGCACAGCCCGGCGGTGAATTCGGGGCGCAATGTCAGCGAATCGCCGCCGCGATCGGGGAAGGTGTACATCTCCTTCGACACGACGTCGGTGGTTTCACCGATCGAGCGTGCGAACACCTCGGTCGCCTCGAACACCGGAATATCGACGCGCTGGAAGCAATAGAGCTTGCGGACGCGCTCGAACGTGTCGAGCACATGTGCGAAGCGGCGCTGCTCCTCGCCGAAAATGTCCTGC
>JBQCEK010000006.1:0-18577 GCA_051960335.1 Sphingomonas sp. | reverse complement strand
GTCCCGATGCCGAACGGCCGGTGATCGAGAGTATCGTCGTTGGGTGGGAAGTCGACGCACGAGCCTATGTCGCACTCCTTAAGACCAACTCTTCCCGGAACGGAGTCCGCGAAACTGCGCCGTTGGTTGAGGCGATCCTTGGACAAGATGGGATTGCCGCTCTGTCGCTCGCTGACGGCTCGCATCTGACGGCGGATTTGTTCGTCAATGCGTCGCCGAGCGGCATTGTCGGGAACGTCGCTGGATGGGAAGGAAACGTGCTCTGTGCTGGCAGCGCGGCGCTCGCGCTCGAAGGATTCAAGTCGTTCGGAATAAGCGCGACGGTCTCGGCCGTCGCTCGGCTGGTTAATCTGCTTCCCAGGCCTGCGGAGACGGCAGCGCTGGCTGCCGAATATCGCCGCTTGTTCTGGGCCGAACGCGATCTGATCCACGCCATCGATGCTGCTCTTCTGCGAATGATCGACGGCAAACACGCAGCGCCATCGCTGCTCGAACAATATGAGAGGATTTTTCGCGCAGCCGGATTGCTTCCCCATGATGGAGCATTCTTCTGGCAAGCGGATCAGTGGCTGGCCTGTTTTGACGCCATCGGCTTGTCGCCGCACCGCCATAACCCCAATGCTGATCGCACCGATCGACCCGTTGCGGAAAAAGTTCTGTCGCAGTGGGGCTCTGCCTTAGAGAAGTCATTCCACCTGCAGGGATGATCGTACGCCACTCGGGAAAAATCGATAATCGCAGAGCGTTTGACTTATTCAGGGGCAGCGCATGCGGCGGTTGGTGCTACGCTTCTGAATTGCAGGCAGCGTTGATAGCCGGCTGCACCGCAGTCTAGGCCGATCAGATCGAACAGCGCGGCGGCTGGAATTACAGCAGCTTCGCCATCGATATCAGGGCAAAAGGACATTCACCTCATTAGCTTGTGCGCCGACCGCAATCCACGGAACATCGCTGCATTGCCCCCGTTGATAAGCTTCCGGAGCGCGGACGCCGCAGGCCCGCGCAGGAACTTGTTCAGCGTAAGGAGGCGATGTCATGGGTTACGAGCGATATTCGAGAAACACCGATCCCCAAGGGGATTATTACGGCCGTACGGCACCACAGGATTATGGCGAGGGTTACGGATCGGGCCGGGATTTCAGCTATTCGAGCGCGCGCGATTACGAAGCCGCTGGTGAAATCGGCGGCGGGCGGCCGCGGCGGGGCGGCTTTGATCGCAGCCAACGCTACGGCGGTGAGGACTATTCGGGCAATCGAGGCCGCTATGCCGAGGGCCGGGGTTCGCGCCCCTATTATGGCGGTTACGCGTCCGATGGGCACCGTTTCACCGATGTCCGGCGCAGTGATCGCAATCTTGAACGTGGCTATGGCAGACAGCCCCAAGGGTATGATTACGAAAATCGTGGGTTCATCGATCGTGCCGGAGACGAAGTGCGATCCTGGTTCGGCGATGACGAGGCCGAACGGCGTCGCGAAATGGATCAGCGCTATGACGAGCGTTATGCAACCCGCTCGTACGGCAGCGACGATCGCGACCAGGATTATCACAGCTGGCGCAAGCAGCAGATCGATGCGCTGGATCGCGACTATCACGAATATCGGCAGGAGAACCGGCAGAGATTCCACAACGAATTCGGCAGCTGGCGGCAGGAGCGCCAGGGGCAGCGCAATTCGCTATCGCGCGTGAGCGAGCATATGGAAGTCGTCGGATCGGACGGCGAGCACGTCGGCACCGTCGATAAGGTCCGCGGCGATCGTATCATCCTGACCAAGAACGATCCCGATGCCGGCGGGCATCATCATTCGATCCCGTCGCGCTGGATTCAGTCGGTCGAGGACAAGGTGACGATCCGAAAAACGGCGAGCGACGCTCATGCGCATTGGAAGGACGAGGAGCGAAGCCAGGCGCTGTTTTCGGAGAGTGGCGCCGATCGATCGTACGACGTCGGGGCGCACACCCTTGGGCGCAGTTTTTCCGGGACCTACTGAGCGGTAGGGACGGCGGCCGTCTGTCGATGGCCGCCTTTAAAGAGGGCTCGGGCGCCAGCGCTCGAGCCCTTTTTGATGCTCAACGGATTGCAATTCGCAACGTATCTGGCATACCCGATCTACGAAAATCACCCAGTGGAGAGAAGTCATGGGGCATGCCTGGACGCTGAAATCACGCCCGCAAGGGATGCCGACCAATGCGAATTTCGAGCTGATCTCGGTCGAGACGCCAAGCCTTGGCGAAGGACAGGTTCGCATCGCCAACCGTTGGCTGTCGGTCGATCCCTATATGCGCGGCCGGATGAACGATGTGAAAAGCTATGTCCCGCCGTTCCAGATCGGCGCGCCGATGGAAGGCGGCGCGATCGGTGAAGTGATCGAAAGCAACGCCGATGGCCTCAAACCCGGTGACATGGTGCAGCACATGATGGGCTGGCGCGACGAAGCGGTGGTCGATGGCGCGCACGCGCAAAAGCTGCCCGATCTGGGCGTGCCGGTGCAGGCGTTCCTGGGGCAGCTCGGCATGCCGGGCATGACGGGCTATTTCGGCCTGCTCGACGTGGCCAGCGCCAAGCCGGGCGATGTGGTGTTCGTGTCGGCCGCGGCCGGCGCGGTGGGATCGACGGTGGTGCAGATCGCCAAGGCCAAGGGCATGACGGTGATCGGCTCTGCCGGGGGCGCGGACAAATGCGCCTGGGTCAAGTCGCTCGGCGCCGACGCGGTGATTGATTACAAGGATGGCGGCGCGCCGCTGGTGAAGAAGCTGATGGATGCGGCCCCAGGCGGGATCGACGTCTATTTCGACAATGTCGGCAGCGATCATCTCGATGCGGCGCTTGCTGTCGCCAACGCACATGCGCGGTTCGCGATCTGCGGCATGATCGACATCTATAACGATGGAAAGCCCACCGAGCTGCGCTATCTCGCGCGGCTGATCGGGATGCGCGTGCGGATGCAAGGCTTCATCGTCACCGATTTCATGAACCGCGCGGCCGAATTCTATCAGGATATGGGCGGCATGGTGAAGGCCGGCCAGCTCAAGCGCGAAGAGACGGTTCATGACGGGTTGGAGGCGATGCCCGCCGCGTTCATGGGCCTGTTTTCGGGCGGCAATACCGGCAAGATGCTGGTCCGACTATAACGCCCAGCGAAAGGCGCGGCGAAGCTCGGCCGCGCCGTCACGATCATACCAGCGCCCGTGCGCCAGGATCACGCGCTCGGGCGCCCACGCGATCATCGTGCGAACCGCCGCGCGCAGCTGATCGCGATGCCGCCAGAAGGTGGCGCGCATGTCGATAGGAGCCTTGCCGTCCGGATCGACCGCGCCGGACCAGCGGATCAGCCGACGCCAGAAGGGCGATCTGACACGCGGCGGCTCGAAATTCTCGATGAGATCGGTGAGGATCGCGGTGCGCGACGGGCGATGCAGGAAATCGACCTCGGTCAGCACGCTGCCGGCAATGACCACTTGATCGAAGGCATCGCCCCATGCGGAGGGCGGGCTTTCGGCCAGTAATTCGTGCGCCGGCATCGGTCGCTTGGCGCGTTGGGGAAGATCGGGCGCCAGCCAAACGGCGGCGCCCGGAAAGCGCTCCGCCCAATCAGGCAGCCACCAATGAAGCGAATTGGGCGCTATGAGA
This sequence comes from Sphingomonas sp., assembly GCA_051960335.1. Classification (GTDB taxonomy): domain Bacteria; phylum Pseudomonadota; class Alphaproteobacteria; order Sphingomonadales; family Sphingomonadaceae; genus Sphingomonas. The sequence goes on along the minus strand of JBQCEK010000006.1, from coordinate 14,948 downwards.
TGCGCGACTTTGCCAAGTTTTCCAATTGCGGCCATCAGGTCCGGATCGGGAGCGATGGGGGAATGGAGCCACAAGCCCCCGTCAGGCAGCCGGACGATCGTCATCCGCGTAGGGAAGGGGATTTTCAGGGCCAGCCAGGACATGCGGATTTCAGGGCCATCGACGATCCATACGTCGTCCGCGACGGGCTTCGGCACGTTCAACGGCGCATAGGGGACGAACGCCGCCGCCATCGTCAGATATCGATGCTCCCGGAAAAAGTATCGCACTGGCTGGGATCGGCGGTGGTGATGCCGCGCCGCAGCCATGCCATGCGCTCGGCCGAGGTACCGTGCGTGAAGCTGTCCGGCACCACGCGGCCCTGCGTTTCCTTCTGGAGCGTATCGTCGCCGATCGCCTGAGCGGCGGTCAAACCCTCTTCGAGATCGCCGGGGTCCATGCGATTGCGGTTGAGGCCCGCCCAGACACCGGCGTAACAATCGGCTTGCAGTTCGAGGCGGACGGAGAGCGCATTGGCCTGCGCCGGGCTCGACTGCCGCATTTCGCGCTGAACCTGATCCGACGTGCCGAGCAGTTCCTGGATGTGATGGCCGAATTCGTGCGCGATCACATAATCCTGCGCGAAATCGCCCTTGGCGCCGTATTTGTTCGCGAGTTCATCGAAAAAGCTGGTGTCGAGATAGATGCTCTGATCGCTGGGGCAGTAAAAGGGACCCATCGCCGCTTGCGCCGCGCCGCAACCGGATCGGCCGTTCTGATCGTAAAATTGCAGCGTCGGTTGAGCGAAGGTCTTGCCCGATTGCTGGAACACCGCCGCCCAGGTCCTATCGGCTGAGCTGAACGCATCGCACGCCGCCTTTCTGTCGGGATTGATGGTGCAGATTTGCGTGGCGTTGCCGCCAGCCGGCGCCTGCGCCACCTGTCCGCTTGGCGAGGAGCCGCCGCTGATCAGGCCGAGCGGGTTGCCGCCGAGGAAGAAGGCGATCGCGAGCAATACGACCACGCCGCCGCAGCCGAACCGGCTGAATACCATCGGCAGCAGGCCGAGCAGCATCCCGCCTCCACCGCCGCCGCCGAATCCGCTGCCGCGATTGCCCTGATCACCGACCTTGATGTTGGGATCGAAATCGTCGAGCCGCATGCGCCTGTCATCCTGTCGAAGGGGTGTCACAGGAATGCGCCGGGCGAGGTTCGGTTGCAAGCAGGCTTGATCCTGTTGCGGCGCAGCGCCATCTGGGCGGCGATGGCGGATGTCGAACCCCCGCGCGAGTCGCGACCCGAGGCCAAGCCGCGACGCCAGGCATCTGCTTTGCAATTGCCCGAACAGGTTGCGCTGGTGCTTCAGGGCGGCGGCGCTCTGGGCAGCTATCAGGCCGGCGTCATCGATGGCCTTGCCGCCAGCGCGATCGAGGTGGATTGGGTCGCCGGAATCTCGATCGGCGCCGTGAATGCGGCGATCTTCGCCGGCAACCCGCCCGATCGCCGTGTCGAGCGGCTGAAGCAATTCTGGGACCGGCTGACGAGCGCGCTTCCCAGCTTTCCGATTTTCCCCAACGATCATGTTCGTGAGTGGCTGCATGAATGGTCGGCGGGCTTCGTGCTGGCCTCCGGCGTGCCCGGATTTTTTACGCCGCGCCCCGTATCGCCGATGTTCGCTGCGCCGGGCACGCCCGAAGCGCTGAGCTTCTACGATTCAAAGCCGCTGATCGCGACGCTCGACGAGCTGATCGATTGGGATCTGCTGAATGACGGGCCGGTGCGATTGTCGGTAGGCGCTGTCGATGTGGTGAGCGGCAATTTTCGTTATTTTGATACCGCCCGCGAACGGCTCGATGCACGGCACATCATGGCCTCTGGCGCACTGCCGCCGGGGCTGCCGCCCGTCGAGATCGACGGGCGTTTGTGGTGGGACGGCGGCCTCGTCTCGAATACGCCGCTCAGCCATGTGCTGGATCACCAGAGCCGGGAGCTGCTGGTGTTCCAGGTGGATCTGTTCGCCGCCGCGACCGAGCCGCCGCACACGATCATGGACGTGATGGCGCGCGAAAAGGAAATCCGCTTTTCCAGCCGCACGCGCCAGGTGACCGATCAGTTGATGAAGCTGCGCAAGGAGCGCGAAGCGATCCGCAAGGTGATCGCGAAACTGCCGCCGGACCTGCTTGAGGATGCTGATGTCCAGGCGCTCGCTGCCCGTGCTGCGGAGCAGCCCGTCAGCCTGGTGCATCTGATTTACCGCGCCAATGCCTGGGAAGGCGGCAGCCGCGATTTCGAATTTTCCGCGCGCACCATGCGCGAACATTGGGCCGCCGGTCACGAAGCCGTCAGCGAGACGATGGCCAATGCCCGGCTGGTCGCTGAAAACATTCTGGACGGCAAGACCGCCGCCTTCGACCTCACTCGACGATAGGAGACAGCAAGCATGTTCCTCAAAGGCAAAACCGCGGTCATCACCGGCTCGACCTCGGGAATAGGTCTCGCCTATGCCAAGGCATTCGCGGCCGAGGGCGCGCATGTGGTGATCAACGGGTTCGGTGATGCCGCCGCGATCGAGAAGGAGCGCGCCGCCCTGGAGGCAACCAGAGGCAAGGCGCTCTACGACGCGGCGGACATGACCAAGCCCGACGAAATCGCGGCGATGGTGCGTCGTTGCCATGACGAGGTTGGCGGGCCGGACATCGTCGTCGCCAACGCCGGCATCCAGCATGTCGCCAAGATCGAGGAGTTCCCGGCCGACAAGTTCGAGGCGATCGTCCGCATCAACCTGACGTCGGCCTGGTATCTGATGCAGGCCGCCGTGCCGTTGATGAAGGCGAAGAAATGGGGTCGGATCATCTCGACCGCCTCGGCACATTCGCTCGTCGCCAGCCCGAACAAGTCCGCCTATGTGATGGCCAAGCATGGCATCGCCGGGTTGACCAAGACGATCGCGTTGGAAACAGCGACCGACGGCATCACCGTCAATTGCATATCGCCGGGATACGTCTGGACGCCGCTGGTCGAACAGCAAATCCCCGATACGATGGCGTCGCGCGGAATGACGCGCGAGCAGGTGATGAACGACGTGCTGCTTGCCGCGCAGCCGACCAAGGAGTTCGTCACGCCGGAGCAGGTCGCGGCGATGGCGGTTTTCCTGTGCCGGGATGAAGCGAAGTCGATCACCGGCGCCAACCTCTCGATGGATGGCGGTTGGACGGCGGCCTGAGCGCGCTTGTCGCATCGGCTGCGGCGTGGTTAGCTCGGGCATGATGATACGCACTGCATGGACCGCGCTGGCGTTGATCGGGGCGCTTGGCGGATGCGCCGCCACAAAGGGGCCGCTGGCCACCGAAGTCGCGGCGGCGACTCCGAACTGGCGCGCAATCGCGACGAACGACGATCAGGCACGACTGCGCAGCTGGCGGGACGCATGGACGAGCGCGAGCGATGCTGTCCGCAAGGCGGGCGCGGGCGCACCGCTCGATCAGGATGCGCCGCTGTTCGATCCGGATCGCGCGCTGGCCGATCCCTTGCCCCCGGCGGGCGATTACCGATGTCGGTGGATCAAGCTGGGATCGGCGGCCCCCACGGTGGCGGCCTATACCAGCTATCCGGCGGTGCGGTGCACGGTGAAAACCGTCGGCAAGCTGCACCGGCTGACGGTCGTCGAGGGGCCCCAGCGGCCGCGCGGCCTGATCTTCGGCGACGAGGCCGCACGCGGCGTATTCCTCGGCACGCTGATGCTCGGCGACGAGACTCGGCCCTTGGATTACGGGCGCGACGCGAAGCGGGACATGGCGGGATATGTCGAGCGGATCGGCGATAAACGCTGGCGGCTGGTGTTGCCGCAGCCGCATTTTGAATCGCTGTTCGACATCATCGAACTGACTCCCGCCGCCTGATCGGCACCACCGCGGCATTTTCCGCCTTTTCAGGGCGAATGTAGATCGACGACAGGCTGGGCAGGGCGCCGCGCAGCTCGTCTTCGATTTCCTCGATCAGCGTTTCGGCGTCGCCCATCGTCACGTCGTCCTTGAAATCGACGCTGATCGCCGCGAACACCTCCGCCGGGCCGGTGTGGATGGTGCGGACGTGGTTGACCGACGAAACCGCGGGGTGGCCATCGACCAGATCGTGAACCTTGGCGATCACCTCTTCGTCGGCGCGTTCGCCGATCAGCAGCCCCTTCGATTCGCGGGCGAGCAGCGCGGCAACCCCCGCGAGGATCAGCCCGATGCCGATTGACGCGAAGCCGTCGATCCGTGGATCGCCCCAGTAATGGCTGGCCCATACGCCAATCGCCGCAACCACCAGGCCGGCGAGGGCGGCCGAATCTTCGAACAGGACGATAAAATTGGGCGGGTCTTTCGAATGTCGCACCGCCTGCCACCAACCCATGTCGCCCTTGCCGCGCCTGAACTCGCGCACCGCGATGGCCCATGACGTTCCCTCGAGCGCGGCCGAGACGGCGAGCACGATGTAGTTCAGCGTCGGGTTGGTCAGCGCTTCCGGCTCGACGATGTGGCGATAGCCCTCGTAGATCGACAGGCCCGCGCCGATCGCGAAGATCAGGATGGCGACGACGAAGCTCCAGAAATACAGTTCTCGACCATAACCGAACGGGTGCTGGTGATCGGGTGGCCGTTTCGCGCGGTGCTGGCCGTAGAGCAGCAAAACTTGATTGCCGCTGTCCACCACCGAGTGAAACGCCTCGCTGAGCATCGATGACGAACCTGAAATGCTCGCCGCGATGAACTTGGCGACCGCAATGCCGAGGTTGGCGGCGAGCGCGGCGAAGATGAAGAGGTTCGATTCGCCCTGATGCTGCCCCTGCGCCATGCCTTCTCCGTAGCTGGAGAGGGAAGAGCGCGGGAAGGGCACTGTGGTTCCGCGGGAAACGCCCGCCGGGTTTCCCCGACGGGCGTCCTTCCTCCCCAGGAAGCGTGGCTCAGCCGAGGCGGCCGAGGCGGTGATAGAGGTTGCTGAACTTGGCCGAGCGGGGATCGTCGGCAATCTTCTTCACGTAATCGGCGACGGCTTCCTTCATCAACGCGAAATCCTCGGTCGAGAAGACGGCGCGGCTGCGCTGTGGTTCGTTGGTCATTGGTCTTCTCCTTTCAGGCGGCTTGCCGGGTAAACTGGGCGGCTTCGGTGGATTCGCCGAGCGCGGTGGTGCTGCTCGATCCGCCGGCGAGCGTCTGCGCGACACGATCGAAATAGCCGGTGCCGACCTCGCGCTGGTGGCGCGTGGCGGTGTAGCCACTGGCTTCGCTGGCGAATTCGGCCTGCTGCAGCTCCGAATAGGCGGCCATGCCGCGAGTCCGGTAACCGCGCGCCAGCTCGAACATCGAATGGTTGAGGCTGTGGAAGCCGGCCAGGGTGACGAACTGGAACTTGTAACCCATCGCGCCGATTTCGCGCTGGAACTTCGCGATATCATCCTTGTCCAGATTGGCTTCCCAGTTGAAGCTGGGCGAACAGTTATAGGCCAGCATCTTGTTCGGATAGGCCTTCTTGATCGCCTCGGCGAAGCGGCGGGCATCGGCCATGTTGGGCTTCGAGGTTTCCCACCACAGCAGATCGGCATGTTCGGCAAAGGCGAGCCCGCGCTTGATGCAGTGATCCACGCCGGTGCCATCCTTGAGGCGGAAGAAACCCTCCGGCGTGCGTTCGCCGGTGAGGAATTCGTGATCGCGTTCGTCGATATCGGAGGTGATCAGCCGGGCGCTTTCGGCATCGGTGCGCGCGCAGATGATCGTCGGCACGCCGGAAACGTCCGCCGCGAGCCGCGCGCTATCGAGATTGCGGATATGCGCCTGGGTGGGGATCAGCACCTTGCCGCCGAGGTGGCCGCACTTCTTTTCACTGGCGAGCTGATCCTCGTAGTGAACGCCGGCGGCGCCAGCGGCGATATAGGCCTTCATGATCTCGAAGCAGTTGAGTGGGCCGCCGAAGCCGGCCTCGGCATCGGCGACGATCGGAGCGAACCAGTCCCGCGTCGCGCCGCCTTCCGAATGCTCGATCTGATCGGCGCATTGCAACGCGTTGTTGATCCGGCGGCAGAGCTCCGGCCCGGCATTGGCAGGATAGAGCGACTGATCGGGATACATGGCGCCGGCGGTGTTGGCATCGGCCGCGACCTGCCAGCCCGAGAGATAGATCGCCTGCAATCCGGCGCGGACCTGTTGCATCGCCTGGTTGCCGGACATCGCGCCGAGCGAATGGACGTAATCCTCGCTGTGCAGCAAATCCCAAAGCCGATTGGCGCCGCGGCGGGCGAGCGTATGTTCGATGACGACCGAGCCGCGCAGCGCCGCGACGTCCGCCGCCTCATAAGGACGGGTGATGCCGTCGAAACGGCCGGTCGGGGCGGGAACGAGATCGTCGAACGTCATTGTCGCTTCCTTTACATTCGCGGCGTTCTTGACCGCGTTCGCCACCTTAAGTGGAGGAAGTGGAGCGTTTCGCGCGACTCATTCCGTGCTTATTCAAGGTCTGCTTGTCGAGAGGGTAGCATCTCCATTGGTGTTGATGTAAAGAATTGACATGCCGCGATCCCATTATTGTCGGCCGAACGAAAAGAACATATCAGAAACAAGGCATGTAGGAAATGGCCGATCGCAAACTCTTTGCCGGACATGCGGTGCGCCGGCTGCGGCGACAGGCCGGGCTGACCCAGGCGGCGATGGCCGAGATGCTGGAGATTTCCCCAAGCTACCTCAATCTCGTCGAGCGCAACCAGCGGCCGTTATCCGCAACCGTGCTGGTGCGCCTGGCCGAGCGGTTTGATTTCGATCCGCGCGCGCTTTCGGCGCACGAGCCGGGCGGCGGCGCGGACGCGATGCGGCGGCGACTGGCCGATCCCCTGTTCGCCGATCTGGAGATCGATCGCGCGGAGCTCGAGGAATGGCTTGCCGGTGCGCCGGGCGGGGCGGAGGCGTTCGCCCGCGCGTTCGATCGGATCGGGCAGGGGGGCGGCGCGGTGACCGGCCGTCGCGATCCGGTTGATCTCGTGCGCGCCGAAATCGAGCGGTGGCGCAACCATTTCGCCGATCTCGACGCGGCGGCCGAGACGCTGGCTGACGAGCTGAGGCTGGGGGCGGGCGATCTTTATGGTGCGATCGCCGAGCGGCTTCGCGTCAGGCATCAGCTCGGCATCCGGATCCTGCCGGCCGACGTGATGCCCGATCTGCTCAGGCGGCTCGATCTTCACGCCCGGCAACTGCAATTATCGGAAATGCTCGATCCAGCGTCGCGGACGTTCGCCGCCGCCTATCAACTGGCGCAGATCGAAGCGCGCGCCGAGATCGAGGCGCTGGTCGCCGCCGGCGGCTTCGAGGATCGCGCCGCCGAACGGCTCTATCGGCGACACCTGACGAGCTATTTCGCGGCCGCGGTGATGATGCCTTATGCCCGGTTCCTGCGGGCGTGCGAGGCGACGGGCTATGACCTCGAGTTGCTGCAACGCCGTTTCGGCGCTGGCTTCGAACAGGTCGCGCATCGCTTGACCACGCTCAGCCGGGTAGGGGCGCGCGGCCTGCCGTTCTTCATGATCCGCGTCGATCGCGCGGGACAGGCATCGAAGCGTTATGCCGGGGCGAGCGGCGCCGCGCTGATCGAGGCTGGCGGACGGTGCCCGCTGTGGCGGCTGCACCATGCGTTCGACCGACCGGGCAGCCTGGCGGTTCAACTGGTGGAGACCGAAGACGGCGCGCGCTGGCTGACGGTGGCGCGCACCGTGACGCCGCAGGGTCGGCGCTATGGCGGCGTCGAAGCGATGTTCTCGATCGGATTGGGCGTAGAAGCCGCGCTGGCATCGCCGCTTGCCGTGGCGCGCGGCATCGATCTGGCGGGCGATGCGGCGCCGATCGGCCTGGGGTGCCGCGCCTGCACCCGGCCCGATTGCCCGCAACGATCCGCTCCGCCGGCGGCACGCGCCTTGCTGATCAACGATCGCGAGCGCGGCATTTCGCCCTTTGCCTTTGCGGGAGATTGAGCGGCGCTCAGTCCTGCCGCTTCCCGCTCGCGACGATCTTGCCGCCTTCGCGCACCTCGATCGTGCCGCTCGACGGAAAATCGAACCGAAGCGCGCGCTCGCGCCCCTGAAATGTCGTCGGTCCGATCGCGGCCAGGGTAAGATGAAGCCCGCCGGAATCGAGGATGAGCCCGTCGCCTTTCAAGGCGACGACGACATCGCCTTGCGGCGTTGCATAGCGGCCGACGAAGCGACGCAATTCGCTTTGAGCGGGATGAATTTCCCCGACGATCGGATCGGGCCGCGCGGGGCCGTGCGCGAAGCTGAGGACTCGGCTCATCTTCGGCTCGCCATTCGTATCGCGCCACACCACCGCGAACTGCGCCTCCCCGCTCAAGCGCTCGGGCTGATCGCCGATCTGTTCGTAGAAGCGGTGCCGGCCCGTGAGGATCGCGCCGTAGCCGGGGACAGGATCGAACTTGACGGTTTCGTCGACGGCGGCCCGGCGCAGGTGAAGGCCCGGCGTGCCGCACGGCCCGTTCATGAAAGAGGCGACGACGCGGTCCCGGCCCAGCGTTGCGCCGGTCTTGTCATGGTAGAATTCAACATCCGGCGCCAGGAAGGAGGCCATGCGTGCACGGTCGCATGCATTGAAAGCTTGCCAGAACGACGCATCGGCGGCGCGCACCTGCTGCTCGATCGATGCCGGCGAGGCCGGCGCCGCTGTAGCGAGCAGCAAAGCGATAGGCGCGAGCATCGGCTGATCTCCCTGTTAGTGAGTTATCAGAATAATACACGCGTGATGAAGCCGCAAGGCTCGGCAACGCGAATCCGCCGATGGCATTGCTCGCGGTGCGCGCCGACCATAAGATGTCGCCATGATCGAGGCGGCACATCGCTGGCGGGAAAAGGGCGCGGCCATCGCGCGCACGCGCGACGGCCAGGCGGCTATCGCGCTTGGCGTTATCGGGCTCGCGCTGTGGCTCGTCAGTCGGTTTCGGCCGTCGGTCGTGCCGTTCTGGCTGCCGTGGGATTTTTCAACGCTGTGGTATGAGGCGTTCGCCTTCACCGGCTTTTGCTACGTGCGCGGCCTGCGGACGGTGCCGACGACGCGGTGGCGCACCGTGCTGTTCGTCGCGGGCATGATCGCGATCTGGACGGTGATCCAGACGCGCTACGAATATCTCGCGCTTCACATGTTCTTCTACAATCGCATCCAGCACATGATGATGCACCATCTGGGGCCGTTTCTGATCGCGCTGGCGTGGCCCTGGCCGACCATCATCGCGGGAATGCCGGCGCCGGCGCGACGCGTGGTCGAAGGGCGCTGGGTGCGATCTGCGATCCGCTTTGCGCGCCAGCCGGAGGTGGCGTGCATCGCCTTCGTCGGATTGCTGGTGCTGTGGCTCATCCCGTCGGTCCATCTCGTCGCGATGCTCGATCCGGTGCTGTATCAGGTGATGAACTGGTCGATGGTGATCGACGGGCTGCTTTTCTGGAATCTGGTGCTCGATCCGCGCGAGCCCGATGAGGCGGGGATCGGCTATGTCGGGCGCGCCGCCGTCGGCGTCGTGGTGATGTTTCCGCAGATCGCGATCGGCGCGACGTTGTGCTTCGCCGGGCGCGATCTCTATCCATTCTACAGCTGGTGCGGGCGGCTTTATGCCGGCATCTCGCCGATCAGCGACCAGCGTATCGGCGGCGTGGTGGTGTGGGAATCGCCGTCGATGATGAGTGTCGCCGCGCTGATCCTGGTGCTCAACGCCAAGCGCCGGTTCGATGAGAAGCAGAGCGACGGGACGAAAGCGCCCGGCGCGATCTCCAGCGCCGCCTGGACCGGGCGATAGCGCAATTTCGGGTTGATCGCGGGGTTCCCCTCGACCGCAAATTGACGGTATGAGGTCTTGTAACCGTTTCCACGAGGATTGCCGATGACTCAGCCGATCTCCCGCCGTTCGCTGCTCCAGACCGGGGGCATGCTCGCCGGCTTTGCGCTGGCGCCGCGAATCGCTCTCGCCCAAAGCGACCGGATCGAGAGCCTGATCGCGCGGATGACGCTGGCCGAAAAGGCAGGACAGCTATCGTGTTTCGGCGATGCGATCCGTCCGCCGCGGATCCCGTTCAATCCCAATGCGGTGAGCAGCAACGCGGCGGCGCAGCTTGCCGACATCAGGGCGGGCAAGATCGGCATGCTGTTCAACGGCGTCGGCGTATCCGGCGCGCGGCAGGCGCAGAAGGCGGCGATCGAGGGCAGCCGGCTGAAGATCCCGATGGTGTTCGCCGGCGACGTGATCCACGGGCTGGCGACGGTGTTTCCGATCCCGATCGCGGAAGCCGGCGCGTTCGATCCGGATCTTGCCGAGCGCACCGCGCGCGCCGCGGCGCTGGAGGCGACGGCGGTGGGCATGCACTGGACCTTCGCGCCGATGGTCGATGTCGCGCGTGACGAGCGCTGGGGTCGCGTCGCCGAAGGATCCGGCGAAGACACCTATCTGGGGCAGCAACTGGCGATCGCGCGCGTCCGCGGCTTTCAGGGAAGCGACCCCACCGATCCAACGCGCGTGGCGGCTTGCCCGAAGCATTTCGCGGCTTACGGCGCGGTCGAGGGAGGGATGGAATATAACACCGTCGATGTGTCGATGGAGACGCTGCGCGAAATCCATTTCCCGCCGTTCCAGGCGGCCTTCGACGCCGGCGCGCTGACCACCATGTCCGCCTTCAACGATCTGAACGGCGTGCCGGCGAGCGGCAATCACTGGCTGCTGACCGATTTGCTGCGCGACGAGTGGCATTTCCGCGGCCTGGTGGTGTCCGATTACACCGCCGATGAGGAACTGATCGCGCACGGCTATGCCGCCGATGGGCGCGATGCTGCCAAGAAGGCGTTCACCGCCGGCGTCGATATGTCGATGCAGAGCGGGCTGTATAACAAGTGGCTGCCCGATCTGGTTGAAAAGGGCGAGGTGCCGGCGGCGCTGGTCGATGCGTCGGTGCGGCGCGTGCTGACGCTGAAGGAGCAGTTGGGGCTGTTCGACAATCCCTATCGATCGATGGATTACAAGGCCGAGAAGACGCAGGTCGCGATGCCCGCGACGCGGCGTCTGTCGCGCGAGGTCGGGGCGCGATCGATCGTCCTGCTGAAGAATGACGGCGGGCTGCTGCCGCTTGCCAAGGCGTCGGGCCGGATCGCGCTGATCGGGCCGTTCGGGGACGACAAGGCCAATCTTGCCGGCCCCTGGGCGTTCATGAACGACGAATCGATCGGCGTGGACATCGCCTCGGGCATTCGCGCCAAGCTGAGCGATCCGAAGGCGCTGACGGTCGTCAAGGGATCGGATGTCGAGGCGCCGATCGCCGGCGGGATCGATGCCGCCGTGGCGGCGGCCAAGGCGGCCGACCTGGTGATCCTGGCGATCGGCGAGGATCAGGGCATGTCCGGCGAGGATCAGTCGCGCGTGGCGATCGTCGTGCCGCCCGCGCAGCAGGCGCTTGCCGAAGCCGTCGCCGCGACGGGCAAGCCGGTCGTCGTTCTGTTGAAACACGGCCGCGCGCTGGCGCTGGAAGGCGCGGTGAAGAACGCGCCGGCGATCCTCGCGTGCTGGTTCCTCGGCAGCGAAACGGGCAACGCCGTTGCGGATGTGCTGTTCGGCGACGTGGATCCTTCGGCGAAACTGTCGGCGAGTTTCCCGAACTTTTCCGGGCAGGAACCCTATTTCTACGATCATCGGCCGACTGGCCGGCCAGCGCCGGATGAGGGCGATCAGGCCTATAAGGCGCGGTACCGCGAGACCAAGAACGAGGCGATGTATCCGTTCGGCCACGGGCTCAGCTATACCGAGTTCGCGCTGTCCGACCTGAAGGTGGACGCATCGCTGGCGTGGGACGGCAGCCTGACCGCTTCCGCGCTCATAACCAACACCGGCAAGCGCGCCGGAACCGAAGTGGCGCAGCTCTATATCCGCGATGTGGTCGCCAGCCGAACGCGGCCGGTGCGCGAGCTCAAGGGGTTCCAGCGCGTGACGCTGGCGCCGGGGGAAGCGAAGCGCGTCACATTCACGCTGAAGCGGCAAGACCTGCAATTCTGGGGCGAGAAGGGCTGGACGGTGGAGCCGGGCCGGTTCGATCTGTGGATTGGCGCCTCGTCGGTCGGTGGACTGGCCGGGCATTTCGAGCTGACTGCCGCCTGATCCCTCTTGCCGATCGGGCGCGGAGCCGCGAAAGCTCATCCGAGCCAATCAAGGGGAAAGCGCGCATGTCGATCCTGTCCGACCGCTGGATTCGGGAACAAGCCCAGACCAACGGCATGATCGAGCCGTTTGAGGACGGCCAGCGCCGCGCGGGGTGCATCAGCTACGGGCTGTCGTCCTACGGCTATGATGCACGAGTTTCCGACGAGTTCAAGATTTTCACCAATGTCGACAACGCGATCGTCGATCCCAAGGATTTCGCAGCGAACAGCTTTGTCGATCGCAAGACCGACATTTGCATCATCCCGCCCAACAGCTTCGCGCTGGCGCGGACGGTGGAATATTTCCGCGTGCCGCGCGACGTGCTGGTGATCTGCCTCGGCAAATCGACCTATGCGCGCTGCGGGATCATCGTCAACGTCACCCCGCTGGAGCCCGGCTGGGAAGGGCATGTCACGCTGGAATTTTCCAATACGACCCCGCTGCCGGCGAAGATCTACGCCAATGAAGGCGCGTGCCAGTTCCTGTTCCTGAAAGGCAACGAGCCCTGCGAGACGAGCTACGCGGATCGCGCCGGCAAATATATGGGCCAGCGCGGCGTGACTCTGCCGAAGCTGTAGGGCTGGACCGGGCGACGCCTGATCGCTGTAGGAAGATCGCGCCGTCCCGCCGGTCGACAACGCTGGATTGCCGCGTCGGTTCGCTCCTCGCGATGACGATCCAGCCAAACGTGACGTGAACAAAAAAAAGGGGCGACCCGAAGGCCGCCCCGTTCGTGCCGTCGCTGGCGCGAAGATCAGAAATCGTTGCGATACTGTTCGTTGCCGATGAAACCCATCTTGGTGACACCGGACCGCTTGATGATCGCCAGCACCTCATCGACCTTTTCATAACGTGCCTGCGGGTCCGGCTGGAAATGCAGCTCGGGCTCGGTCGGCAGCTGAAGCGAAGCATCGAGATACTGCCGCAGCGTAATGTCATCGACCGGGGTGCCGTTCCAGGCGACCTGGCCGGTGGGATCGATGGTGATCTTGTTCTTGTCCGGCTGAACGACCTGCTGGTTCTGGTTGTTCTGCGGAAGATCGACCTTCACCGCGTGGGTTTGTGGCGGGATGGTGATGATGAACATGATGAGGAGAACGAGCATGACGTCGATCAACGGCGTCGTGTTCATTTCCATCATCGGTTCGCCGTCGTCCCGGCCGCCGCTCATTGCCATGTGTAACTACTCCTGACTTGTCGGGGCCTGATCAGCGCGTGGTGACGCCGCCGGCGTTGTTCGGCTGCGAAATGAAGCCGACCCGGGCGAAGCCCGCCGACTGCATCGTATAGATCGCGCCGCCGATGCACTTGTACGGCGTGTTCACGTCGCCGCGAATGTGGACCTCGGGCAGATCGTCCGGCGTGATGTTGCTGCCAAGCCGAGCGACTTCCGCCTTCAGCTTGTCGACAGCCATCTGCTGCAGCTCGTCGTGCGTCACCGGGGTCATGCCCCAGTACACCTGGCAGGTCTGGCCGTCTTCCGAGCGGATCGACAGCATGACGTTTTCCGGCTTGGTGATGGTCGGATCGTATTTCACGTCCGGCAGCTTCACCTGCACGGTCTGCAACACGACCGGCACCGCGATCAGGAAGATGATCAGGAGCACCAGCATGACGTCCACCAGAGGCGTCGTGTTGATGTCCGACATCGGGGTTTCGGTGGAGTCCCCACCAACGCTCATCGCCATTTTGGCACTATCCTCTGCATTCCTTCGTGCCGCCGATCAGCCGGCGACGATGGGGGTGGGATCGCCCGGAGACGATCCCGGTCTCCCTTTTACTTGCGCGTCGGCACGCCACCGGTCTGGCCAGCGGTCGCCGTGGCGGGCTTGGCCGCCGGCGCCGTGCGGCCGGTCTTCACTTCGGGGCGCACCGCGCCGTTCGAAGCGAGGAAGCCGAGCACGTCGTTCGAGAACGAGCTGAGGTCTTCGGCGATCGACTTGTTGCGACGCTGCAGCCAGTTGTAGGCGAGCACCGCGGGAACCGCGGTGACGAGGCCGAGCGCGGTCATGATCAGCGCTTCACCGACCGGGCCGGCGACCTTGTCGATCGACGCCTGGCCCGACGAGCCGATCTTGATGAGCGCGCGGTAGATGCCGATAACCGTACCGAACAGACCGATGAACGGCGCGGTGGCGCCGACAGTCGCGAGGAAGGCGAGACCCGAGTTCAGATCCGAGTTGATCGTCGCTTCCGAGCGCGCGAGCGAGCCGTGCAGCCAATCATGCGCCTCGACCGGATCGGTGAGCTTGCCGAACTGGTCCTGGGCGGCGAGGCCGTCATCGACGAGCTGGCGATAGGCGGAATTCTTGTCAAGCTTGGCCGCGCCCTCGCGCAGGTTGGCCGACTGCCAGAAGCCGGCGCGCACGCGCTTCGCCTGGTTACGCACCTTCTGCTGTTCGAACAGCTTGGTGAACATGATGTAGAGCGATACGACCAGCATCAGCACCAGGATGGTGAAGACCGAGATCGAGATGATGCCGCCCTGCTGCAGCATTGGGATCAGGCCGTAAGGGTTTTCGCCCCCCGCGGTCGTCGTGTCGGCTGCGGCAGTGCCAGCGGCGAGAATGGTGGTGAACATCTAGGTATTTCCTTCAAACTAAGAGCTGATCGAGCCCATCGGGCTTTTCCGGATAAATCGCTTCAACAAACGTCACTGGTCGTCGGGCAACACCCACCGAACCGGCAGGGTATATGATGACTCGATCGGTGTGCCATTCTGATCCTGCGCTGGGGTGAAACGCACCCTGCTGCGCGCGATCCGACAC
>JBQCEK010000005.1:0-10364 GCA_051960335.1 Sphingomonas sp. | reverse complement strand
GGCTTGCCGCTCGATGAACGGATTGCGGGGCAGAAAACTCATGTTGAGTCGCCAGGCGGCGGCGATCAGATTGATTGCCTGAGCAATGTGATCCGCGCCTTGCCGTGAGCCCGCTCGGCCTCCACGGTGAAGCCGGCGGCAAGAATCTGCTCGTCGCGCGCGGTTTCGAGAGTGATCCAGCTGTGCGGGCCGATCCAGCCGAGCCGGCTGAGCTTGTCGAGCGCGACGGCACCCGCGCCACTTTCATAGGGCGGGTCCATCATGACGAGATCGAGCGGCGCCCGCGCGGGGCCGAGCGCGAGGACCGATCCGGCCCGCACCTCCGCTCCCGCCGCGCTCAACTTGTCGATATTGGTGCGCAGTGCATCCAGCGCGGCGCGATCCTGCTCGACGAACAGGCAGGATGCCGCGCCGCGCGACAGGGCCTCCAGCCCCAACGCACCGGAGCCGGCGAACAGATCGGAGACGGCAAGGCCGTCAAAGCTGCCCAGCCGGCTGCCGAGCATCGAAAACAGCGCTTCGCGGGTGCGATCGGCGGTGGGGCGAGTCGCGTCGCCCTTCGGCGCGACGATCGGGCGGCCGCGCCACTCACCGGCAATGATCCTCATCGCCGCGGGCCGCCGCGCGGCTTCGGCCGCGCCGGCTTGGGCTTGGCCTTCGCCCAGCCCGCTCCCCGTTTGGGCCGCTTCGGCTTCGGCGTGTCATCGCCCGGCGCGGCGCGGCGCGGCTGGTCGCCGACGCCGGAACCGCGCGCGCCGTCCTCGCGCTCCCGCCGAAAATTGGCGGCTCGCCCCGTGCGCGACGGCGAGGAACGCTCCGCCGGCTGCTGACGGACGGGACGCGCGGCGGCGGTTTCTCCGCGTCCGCCGTGCTCGCTGAGCCGATCTCGCCCTTTGGCGCTGGCCGGCGTGCGCGCCGGGCGCTCGCTGCGGTTCGGCCGGTCCCCTCTGTCCGGCGATGGGCCCCGGCTCGGCCGCTTCTCGCGACGCTCGACGGGCGCCGCTACCGGCGCCGCTGCCGGCGTCGGCGCGGGGCGGGCGGCGGCGCGGGGAGCCACTTCGATCGTCTTGTCGTCCTTCTGGCGTTTGCCGCCGAGGCTCTGGCGAAACGCCACCAGATCATGCTGGCGCACTTCGCCGATGCCGCCGACCGGCAGATCGCCGAGCACGAAGGGCCCGTAACGCGTGCGGATCAGGCGGGACACCTGGAGCCCCAGATATTCGAGAACGCGGCGGACTTCGCGGTTCTTGCCCTCGGTCAGGATCAGCTCGATCCACACGTTGGCGCCAGTGCGGCGTTCAAGATTGGCGTCGATCGGGCCGTAGCGCATACCGTCGATCTCGACGCCCTCGATCAGGTCCTCGAGCTGCGCCTGCGTCACCTCGCCATAAGCGCGTGCGCGATAGGCGCGCTCGACCCCGGTCGCCGGCAGTTCGAGCTGGCGCTTGAACCCGCCGTCGGTGGTCAGCAGCAACAACCCTTCGGTGTTGAGATCGAGCCGCCCGACGGGCACGAGGCGCGGCAGATCCTTGGGCAAGCGATCGTAGATCGTCGGCCGTCCGGCTGGATCGCGCTCGGTAGTGAGCACGCCGCTCGGCTTGTGGAACAGGAAAAGCTGCGCCGGCCGCGCCGCTTCGACGGGGTTGCCGTCAACGGTGACACCGTGGAGAGAGCCGACCAGTGTCACCGGCGTATCGAGCACCTTGCCGTCGATCGCGATTCGGCCTTCCGCGATCATCCGCTCGATCTCCCGGCGAGAGGCGATTCCGGCGCGGGCGAGCAGCTTTGCGATTCGCTGCATGGGGTGGGGAGGCTGTGACACGGCGCGCTGATACATCGATTTGCCGCGCTCGCCCAAAATATTTGCGGCTGATCCGGACGGCGGGCGTTAAGGATCGCAGGTGTAACGAGGCCGCGGCCAATCGGCGGCCGTGTAAGGTGGAAAAGCGGGATCATGTTGTTCGGCAGAAGAAAGCGGCGGATTGTCAGGGTGCTGATCGTCGAGGACGAGCCGCTCGTTGCGTTCGATACCGAGCATTTTCTGTCCGACGAAGGCTTCGAAATCCATGCCACGGTCGATCGCGTGAGCGCGGCGATCGCGCATCTGGATAATCGCGAGGTAGAGATCGATCTGGTGCTCGTCGATGTGCAACTGGTCGATGGCAGCGGCATCGATGTGGCTCGAGCGGCGCATCGCAACCAGGTTGCGGCGCTGTTCGTCACCGGCGAATGCCCTGGCGACGCGCGCGAGTTCGCCGCCGGTTGCCTGGCGAAACCTTATGCGCAGCGCGATCTGCTCGCGGCGATTCACGCCATTGAGGACGTGCTGGAGGGCCGCAAGCCGAGGCGGCTCCCCCAAGGCTTCAATCTTTTCGCGCAGACCGCTTGAGATCGCGATTACGGCGATCGCTCGACCAGGAGGCAACATGCGATCGTTGGCGTCGTTCAAATCTTCGGGCGTCGCGCTGATCGGCGCGATGGCGCTGGGCGCCGGCGGATGCGCGGATGGCGCGACACCTGCGAGACATCCCGTCGTGGTCGAGCTGTTCACCAGCCAGGGCTGCTCGTCCTGCCCGCCGGCCGATGCGATCATGGCCAGGCTGGCGCAGCAAGCGGGCGTCGTCGCGATCACCCGGCCAGTGACCTATTGGGATCGCTTCGGCTGGAAGGATACGCTGGCGCGCCCCGCCAACACGCAATTGCAGCAGGCCTATGCCGCCCGGCACATCCTCGGCGCGGGGGTCTATACGCCGCAGGCCGTGATCGACGGACGAACCGGCACGGTCGGCGGGCGCGAAGCGCAAATCAACGCGCTGATCGCGCAAGCGGCAAAGGCACCGGCTCCCGCGCTGGTCATCGATCGCACCGCCGACGGTGGCCGTGTGGCGCGTCTCGACGGGAAGACGGCGACGCCGGCGATCGTCTCGCTGGTCGCTTTGCGTGGCCTCACTACTGTGGCTGTCGGTCGCGGCGAAAACCGCGGGCGCTCGGTCGCTTACGCCAATGCCGTCATCAGCGAAGCGCCGCTCGGCCGCTGGGCGGGCGGGGCGAAGCAAATTGCCGTCGCGCCTGCGAGGCTCCACGTTCCGGGCGCGGCGCGGTACGCCTTGCTGGTCCGGCAGGGCGCTGCCGGCCCGATCCTCGCCGCCAGCTATCTCTAGCGGAGCCGCGCCTCGATGGCGTCGTGGAAGGTCCGGATGCCGGTTTCGAGCGTGCCCAGCGTCACCCGGTCGATCGCGCCTGACGACAGCCCTTCCTGCCCAAGCGCACAGGCTCGGAAATCTTCTGCGCCGAACACGCCGCCATCGAGCAGGCGCCAGCTCTTCTCCCAATGCGCCAGCGCCTTGTCGGTCGCCGGCGCTTCGGGGATCAGCATGAAATCCTCGACCAGCACGCGTCCCGGCGCTTGCGGCATCAGCACCATCAGATTGATGTAATCGGGGCTGACGATCAGCACCGTGCCGGGAAACATCTGATAGGTGTAAGTGATCGCGCGGCGGAGCGTCGCCCAATCGCCCGCGGCCAGCGCCTCCGCCTCGATCTCGCGCCCGACGGCGGAGCGTTGATGCGGCCCGATCGTATCGGCGGTGGAGACTCCATCCTTGAAGAACGGCCCGATCGTCGCGGCGTGGAGACGCGCGACATGATAGCTCTCCAGAAACGCGTCCATGATCAGCTTCCAGTTCGCCGCGATATCGTGCGTGTGGCGGCGGAACAGGTGTTGCCCGGCGAGATCGAAGGCCGCGAAATCCTCGCCCAGCGCCTCGGCTTGCGAAAAATCGGCGTGCTCATCGAACGCGAACCAGATCAACCCGCCGGCCTCGCGCGTCGGCAGGCGCTTGAGCGCGTAATCGCATTTGTCGAGGCCGGGAAAGGCGTCGGGCCGGGGCACGCCGGACAGCGCACCGTCGAGCGTGTAGCTCCAAGCGTGATAGGGGCAGACGAGCCGCGGCGTCGCGACGGGCTCATCGCCCTCCACCAGTCGCGTGCCGCGATGCCGGCAGACGTTCAGGAAGACGTGCGCCTCGCCCGCCTTGTCGCGCGTGATGAGCAGCGGCTTGCCGAACCCGTCATGCGGCACCGCCATCTTGCGTTCCGGCAATAACGCGGACGGCGCGATGACGAGCGGCAATTTGCCGAACAACCGCGCCCGTTCGGCATCATAACGCACCGGATCGGTGTAAGCGGCGGCATCGACATAGGTGATGCCCGGGCTCCCGCGCCGTCCACCGCCGGCGAGGTCGCGCGCCAGGGCGAGCTGTCCGGCGGTCGGCGCGTGCGCGTTCATGGCTTCCTCTTCCGTCTTTTGCGGTTAGTGTCTGCCCGAATCCGGGTGGGAGCAAGCGTAATCATGGACGGCGAAGTCGAGACGGCGACGGGTGGCAGCTGGTGGGATGCGGTGCGGCCCTACCTCGAAAAAGCGCCGCTCGCCGCACTGGCGCTCGGCATTTCGTCGGGCTTTCCCTATGCGATGATCGGCGCGACGCTCACCACGCGGCTGTCGCAGGCGGGCATCACCAAATCGACGATCACCGCGTTCAGCCTCGCGTTCCTCGTCTATAACCTCAAGCCGCTATGGGCGTGGATCGTCGATGGCGTGCGCCTCCCGGTGATCGGGCGGCTCGGGCAGCGCGTTTCGTGGCTGCTCGTCGGCGGTGTGCTGGTGATGGCGGCGGTCGCCAATCTCGCGCTGGTCGATCCGGAAGCGAACGTCGCCCGCGCCGCCCTGGCCGCGATCCTGGTCGGCGTCGCCGGCGCTACCTTCGACATTGTGATCGACGCCTATCGCATCGAAATCCTCGAACCGCGCCAACTCGGCGTCGGATCGGGGATGAGCCAATATGGTTGGCGGATCGGCTCGGCCGGTGCCGGCGCCATCGCGCTGGTCATCGCCGCGCGCGGCGGCTGGGAAGCGGCCTATCTCGTCTGCGCCCTGCTCGCCTTGCCCGCGATGCTCACCGGCCTGATCGTCGGCGAACCGCAACGCCACCATCAGATCGCCGAGCGGCGCGGCCTGTCGACCGTGCTCAAATCGATCTGGGGCCCGTTCGTCCAGTTCTTCGAGCGCAAGGGCGCGTGGATCGTGCTGGCGTTCATCCTGATCCACAAGGTCGGCGATACGCTCGCCAATCTGACCTTCCGCCTGCTGTTCGACAGCCTTCATTTCAGCAATGACGAGATCGCCTTCTTCGATGTCGGGCTGGGTTTCTGGGCCTATCTGATCGGCATCTTCGTGGGCGGCGTGCTTTATGCCAAGATGGGGATGAAGCGATCGGTGCTGCTCGCACTGGTGCTGATGGCGGTGTCAAACCTGTCGTTCGCGCTGCTCGCCGCGGCGGGGCATTCCGATTGGGGCATGGCCGGCGCGATCGGCTTCGAGAATTTTTCCAGCGGCTTCGGTGGTGTCGCGGTGGTCGCCTATTTCTCCGCCCTTACCGATCTGCGCTTCACGGCCGCGCAATACGCGCTGATCTCGGCCGCCGCGAGCGTGGTCGGCCGCATCGTCACCGGCACCACCGCCGGGGCGCTGATCGATCGGTTTGGCTATGTCGATTTCTACATGCTCACCACGGTCGTGGCGCTGCCCGGCGTGGTGCTGTTCTGGTGGATGGCGCGCAGCGGGCTGGTCGATCGCTCGATCGGCAGCGCCGGCATCGAAGGACCGGGCGACGCACGGGTGGGCGACGCCTATCTGAGCGGGCACCCCGCATCGGCGAACGCCGCGCCCACCGCCTCCGCGCACGCCAGCACTGCGCCGACGTCGCGCGTGCCGAGCTGATCGGACAGCAGCACCCAGGCCGTGCACGGCGCGCTCGTCGCGCGGGTCAGCACGGTCAGCAGCGTCGCCTCGGACGGGGTGGCGCGCGGGCAGCAGCACGGTGCGATGCCGATCGGCTGCGTCGCGGTCGCGGCGAGCTCGTGCATCAGCGCGCGCATCAGCACCAGCGGGCGCCTGAACCCCTCGCCGAAGCGCGTCACGAAGGCATGGGCGACATGCGCGTCGTTCAGCCCGTGCGCGCCGAGCCGGCGGATCGCGAACAGCGCGAGCCGCGTGTTGGCGTCCTCGGGCAACGCGTGCGGCAGCGGGTGAGCGAAGGCGGCGGGGCCGGGCAGGGCGGGACTCGCATCGGTCATGCTCGCATCGTCGCGAGTCTGTTATTGCAAGTCAATAGCAACTAATGATCTCGGCTATCGGGACTTGTTCCCCCGCGGAGGCGGGGGTCCAGTGCCACAGGGGTCGCCGCTCGTGATTCTGGACCCCCGCCTTCGCGGGGGAACAGATAGTCGGCGGACGCTCATTTGGTTCCTAGTCCGGCAGCTCGTCGTTGGCCGCCAGCACGCCGCCGGCGAGATAAAGCGAGCCGAGGATCAGCACAATCCGTGGGCCGTCCACGCCCGCCAGTCGAGCGAGCGCTTCGGCGGGCGTCGCGGCGGTGGCGGTGTTCGCGATGCCAAGCCGCGCGGCTACGGCGACGAGCGCTTCCGGCGCGTGATGTTCGTGGCCAGGGATCGGGATCGCGGTGAAGCTCGCGGCGATGTCGGCAAGCGGGGCGAGCAGCCCCGCGGCATCCTTGTTGGCCAGCATGCCGCAGACGAGATCGAGCGGTCGGCCAGCGATCCGCTCACGGATCGTCGCGCTGATCGCGGCGGCCGCCGCCTCGTTGTGGCCGCCATCGAGCCAGACTTCGCTGCCCCTGGGGAGCAAACCGGTCAGCGGCCCGACCGCGAGCCGCTGCATCCGCGCCGGCCAGCGCGCGCCGGTCGCCGCGGCCGCCAACGCCGCATTGGGAATCGCCAGCACATCCTGATGCCGCAGCATCGCCGTCGCCAGCGCGAGGTTGCTCGGCTGGTGTGGTCCCGGCAGCGTGGGTTGCGGCATGTGCACCGCGCCGCGCCCGTCGCGATAGATCACTTCGCCGTTAGTGACATCGACATGCCAGTCGCCGCCCAGCGCACGAATCGGCGCGCCAGCTGCCGCAGCGACCTCCGCGATGCGCTGCGCCACCGTGACCGGATAGCGCATCGTCATTAGCGGCACGTCGTTTTTGGCGATGCCCGCCTTCTCGCCGGCGATCGCCTCGATCGTGTCGCCCAGAAATGCCTGATGATCGATGCCAAGCTGCGCGATGCCCGTGACGAGCGGTCGAACGACATTGGTTGCATCGAGCCGCCCGCCGAGCCCGACCTCGATCACGCACGCATCCGCCGGCGTCCGCGCGAAGGCGAGGAACGCGGCGGCGGTCGTCACCTCGAAGAAACTCGCGCCGATCCCGTCGGCCTGATCGAGTACCTCGGCAAGCAACGCGGCGAGGGGTTCGTCGTCGATCAGCCGCCCGGCGAGCCGGATGCGCTCGTTGAAGCGGACGAGATGCGGGCTTGAATAGACATGCGCCCGAAGCCCCGCCGCCTCGATCGCGGCCCGTAGGAAGGCGCAGGTCGATCCCTTGCCGTTGGTGCCTGCGACATGGAGCACCGGCGGCAGGGTCAGATGCGGATCGCCCAACCGAGCGAGCAGGGTGGTGATGCGCTCCAGCCCAAGAATATCGGCTCCCGGCGAGAGCGCCCACAGCCGATCGAGCTGCGCCTGGACGGCGGGGGAGGAGGAGGTGGCGTTGTCAGGCATGGCCGCAATGTTCCCCGGCGAAGGCCGGGGTCCAGCAACGACCGGCCCGATACTGGATCCCGGCCTTCGCCGGGGAGCAGAAAAAGATATCTAGTCCGCTGCCTTCGCGCCCGCTGCGTTCCGCAACCCTTCGTGTCGAGCAAAGTCGAGACACCATGCGCATCGTCAGGGTTTCTCGACTGCGCTCGAAACGAACGGCGGAGAGGTAATCGCGCGTGACGTTACGCCGCCGCCTTCGCGCCGCTGCACAGATAATCGATCAGCTGGCCCAGCGTCTCGCGCAGGTCCTTGCGGTGCTTCACCATGTCGAGCATCCCGTGATCGAGCAGATATTCCGCCCGCTGGAACCCCTCGGGCAGCTTCTCGCGGATCGTCTGTTCGATCACGCGCTGGCCAGCAAAGCCGATGAGGGCGCCGGGTTCCGCGATCTGCACGTCGCCGAGCATCGCATAGCTCGCGGTGACGCCGCCCGTCGTCGGATCGGTCAGCACGACGATATAGGGGAGCCCTTCATCGTGGAGCATCTGGATCGCCACCGTCGCGCGCGGCATTTGCATCAGGCTCAATATGCCTTCCTGCATCCGCGCGCCGCCGGCCGCCGTGTAGATGATATACGGCGCTCGATTGGCAATCGCCGCTTCGACGCCCGCGACGAACGCTTCGCCCACCGCCTGGCCCATCGATCCGCCCATGAAGGCGAAATCCTGCACGCCGACCACCGCCTTGCGGCCGCCGATCGTGCCGCGCGCATTGATCAGCGCATCGGGCTCGCCGGTCGCGGTGCGCGCCGCCTTGATGCGATCGGTATAGCGTTTCGTGTCGCGGAATTTCAGGGGATCGTCCGCCACGCGCGGGGAGGGGAGCTCGCTATAGCTACCCTCGTCGAACGTGTAGTCGAACCGCAGCTTCGGCCCGATCCGTTCGTGAAATTCGCATTTCGGGCAGACGTAGAGGTTTTCCTCCAGTTCCTTGGTGAACACCATCTGCCCGCAGCCCTTGCACTTGTGCCAGAGGTTCTCGGGCGTCTGCGCCTTGGGAACGAAGGGGATCGCGTTGCGGACGCGGGAAAGCCAACTCATGCTTCTTCCTTGTGTGTATGCCGGATGGCCTCGGCCAGGCTCGCAACATAGGCGCGAACGGGGCCGGGCGCATCCTTTCCATGCTGGCCGACCAGCTCGACGATCGCCGAGCCGACCACGACGCCATCGGCGACGCGTGCCACCGCGGCGGCCTGCTCGGGCGTGCGGATGCCGAAGCCGACCGCGATAGGCAAATCGGTCGCCGCCTTCAGCCGCGCGACGGCCCCGGCAATCGAGGCCTGCGCCGCCTGCTGCTTGCCGGTGATCCCGGCAACCGAGACGTAATAGAGAAACCCGCTCGCATCGGCGAGCACCGCGGGAAGCCGCGCGGCGTCGGTGGTCGGCGTAGCGAGCCGAATGAAGGCGATGCCCGCGCCGCGCAGGGCAGGGCCGAGCACGTCGTCCTCCTCGGGTGGAATATCGACGCAGATCACCCCATCGACGCCGGCCTCGCGCGCGGCAGTTGCGAACCACTCGGCCCCGCGCCGCATCATCGGATTGGCATAGCCCATCAGCACCAGCGGCGTTTCCGGATGCCGCTCGCGAAACCCCTTCGCGATGGCGAGAATGTCGGCGGTGGTCGTCCCCGCCGCGAGGCTCCGCAAATTCGCCGCCTGGATCGCCGGCCCGTCGGCCATCGGATCGGTGAACGGCATGCCGAGCTCGATCACGTCCGCTCCGCCCTCGACCAGCGCGTCGAGAATCGCCGCCGTCGGCCCGTCCCCCGCGGTGACGAAGGTAACGAGCGCCGGATGCGGCTTGGCGAAGGCGGTGGCGAGGCGGGTTGTCATGCTGACAGCTCCGCCAGATTGCTACCGCACCACGGGCAGTAAGCAATCTCGACCATCGACGATCCGCCGTCGTGGATCATGATGCCGTAGCGTTTCTCATCCGGCCAGAATGCGATCAGACAATCCGGGCAGTCCGCGCGATCCGCGTGCTTCTCGCAGGAGTTCTCGACGTTCGACCGCATCATTTCGCAGCAATGCGCGCTCATACGTCACCCCGGGCTTGTCCCGGGGTCTGCCGGCCCGCGAGAACTGAGGCCGTTTGGTTTGCGGCACGGCGGATGCCGGCACAAGGCCGGCATGACGAATAGACGCTCATATCGCCACCCCCAGCGCTTCCGCCACGGTGAAGATGTCCTTGTCCCCCCGGCCGCACAGGTTCGCGAGGATGATCTGATCCCGCGCCATCTCCGGCGCGCGCTTCGTCAATGCGGCGATCGCGTGGCTCGGTTCGAGCGCAGGGATGATGCCCTCGGTGCGGCACAGCAGCTGAAACGCATCGAGCGCCTCGGTGTCGGTGACGCTGGTGTATTCAACGCGCCCGATGTCCTTCAGCCACGAATGCTCGGGCCCGATGCCCGGATAATCGAGCCCGGCGCTGATCGAATGCGCCTCGGCGATCTGGCCGTCCTCGTCCTGCAACAGATAGGTCCGGTTGCCGTGAAGAATGCCGGGAAAGCCCCCGGCCAGGCTGGCGGCGTGCTTCTTGTCGAGCCCTTCGCCTGCTGCCTCGACCCCGAGCATCTTCACGTCGGGATCGTCGAGAAACGGATGGAACAGGCCGATCGCGTTCGACCCGCCGCCGATCGCCGCGACCAGCAGATCGGGCAGGCGGTCGATCCGCGACAGCATCTGCGCGCGCGCTTCCTTGCC
>JBQCEK010000004.1:0-19063 GCA_051960335.1 Sphingomonas sp. | reverse complement strand
GGGGCAATCGTCATTCGCCGACAAGGCACGCATCCTGACCGGGCGACCGCCTGTTCCGCTCGGCCGGGCGGTGGCAGCCATTATGGGCCGGCGATGAAGCGCGCTGTGGTGATCGGCGCCGGTTTCGGTGGATTGGCGCTGGCCATCCGCCTGCAATCGGCCGGCGTACAGACGACTGTCGTGGAGGCGCGGGACCGGCCCGGCGGGCGGGCCTATGTCTGGGAGTGCGAGGGCTTCACCTTCGATGCCGGGCCGACCGTCATCACCGATCCCGATTGCCTGAAGGAACTGTGGGCGCTGTCGGGCCGCGACATGGCGGAGGACGTGACGCTGGAGCCGGTGTCCCCCTTCTATCGGCTGAACTGGGTCGACGGCACCAATTTCGATTACACCAATGACGACGCGCGGCTCGTCACCGAAATCGCCAAGCTCAATCCGGAAGATGTCGCCGGGTACCGCGACTTCCTCGATTATGCCGCCGGCGTGTATGAAGAAGGCTATGTGAAGCTCGGCCACGTCGCTTTCCTCGACTTCGCGTCGATGGTGAAGGCGGCGCCGGCGCTGGCCAAATATCAGGCGTGGCGATCGGTCTATTCGATCGTCGCGAAGTTCGTGCAGAACGAGAAGCTGCGCCAGGCACTGTCGTTCCATACGCTGCTGGTCGGCGGCAATCCGATGACGACCAGCGCGATCTATGCGCTGATCCACAAGCTCGAGCGCGATGGCGGCGTGTGGTTTGCGAAAGGCGGCACCAATCGGCTGATCGCCGGGATGGTCACGCATTTCGAGCGGTTGGGCGGCACGCTCCGGCTCGGCGATCCGGTCGTCTCGATCGATACGCTCGGTGATCGCGCGACCGGCGTGACGACCGCGAGCGGCTGGCATGGCGAGGCCGATGCGGTGGCGTCGAACGCCGATATCATGCACAGCTACCGCGATCTGCTGTCGGGCTCGCGCAGTGCGCAGCGGACGCGCGCGCGGCTGGAGCACAAGAAATTCTCGCCATCGCTGTTCGTCGTTCATTTCGGCATCAAGGGCACCTGGCCGGGCATTCCGCACCACATGATCCTGTTCGGCCCGCGCTATCAGGGGCTGCTGGCGGATATCTACGATCACGGCGTGCTGGCCGAGGATTTCTCGCTGTATCTGCATCACCCGACCGTCACCGATCCGGCGATGGCGCCGCCGGGCCATTCGACCTTCTATGCGCTCGCCCCGGTGCCGCACATGGGCAAGTTCCCGGTCGATTGGGATCAGATCGGCCCGATCCTGGAGAAGCGGATCCTGGACGAAGTGGGCCGCCGGCTGATCCCGGACATCCATGATCGGATCGTCACCAAATTCAGCTACATGCCCTCCGATTTCGCGCACGATCTGAACGCGCATCTCGGCAGCGCCTTCAGCCTGGAACCTGTGCTGACGCAAAGCGCCTATTTCCGCGTCCACAATCGCGATGCGAACATCCCGAACCTCTTTTTCGTCGGCGCCGGCACGCATCCGGGCGCCGGCATCCCCGGCGTCGTCGGCAGCGCGAAGGCGACCGCGGCGCTGATGCTCGATCCCAACCGTTGAAAGTGACTTGATGAAGCGTATCGCCGTCTATTGTGGCTCCGCCACGCCTGCCGATCCGGTCTATATGGAAACAGCGCGCGCGGTGGGCCGCACCTTCGCCGAGCGCGGCATCGGCGTCGTCTATGGCGGCGGCAGGCTCGGCCTGATGGGCGCGGTGGCCGATAGCGCGCTGGAAGCCGGCGGCGAGGTGATCGGCGTGATCCCCGACGCGCTGGTCGATGCCGAGGTTGCCCACCGCGGGCTGACCGAGCTGCACAGCGTGCGCAACATGCACCAGCGCAAGCAGTTGTTCACCGATCTGTCGGATGGGTTCCTGACGATCCCCGGCGGCACCGGCACGATGGACGAATTGTGGGAAGCGATGAGCTGGGCGCAGCTCGGCTATCACGCCAAGCCGGTCGGCCTGTTCAACGCCGCGGGCTATTACGATCATTTGATCGCCTTCGTCGCCACAATGGCCGACGTCGGCTTCCTGCGGCCGCAGCACCGCGATCTGCTGATCGTCGGTGAGACGCTGGATGGCGTGCTGGCCAAGATGGCGGCGCATCGTCCGCTCGAGGCGACGATCACCCGGATGAGCAAGGCGGATTTGTGAGGCAAAGCGCGTCCCGTTCTCCCGCGAAAGCGGGAGGCCGCGCGTGCTGAGCCCCGGCCGCGACGCGATCGTCGCCACCGCGCAGGAATCGATTGCGCGCGGATCGAAGAGCTTCGCCGCCGCCAGCCGGCTGTTCGATCGCCGGACCCGCGAACGCGCCTGGCTGCTCTACGCCTGGTGCCGCCGCTGCGATGATCTTGCCGACGGGCAGGATCATGGCCATGCCACCGCCGCCGTCATCGATCCGCAGGCGCGCCTGGCGGAGATCACCGACAAGACCGAGCAAGCGCTTTCCGGTCAAGTCGTCGGTGATCCGGCGTTCGACGCGCTTCGCATCGTCGCTGCCGAAACAGCGACGCCCCCCGCCTTCGCGCGGGATCTGATCGCCGGGTTCGCGCTCGATGCGGAGGATTGGCGGCCCCGCAGCGAAGCCGATCTGATGCGCTATTGCTACCACGTCGCCGGCGTCGTCGGCTGCATGATGGCGGTGGTGATGGGCGTTGCGCCGGACGATCAGGCGACGCTCGACCGAGCGTGCGATCTTGGCCTCGCATTCCAGCTCGCCAACATCATGCGCGACGTAGAGGAGGATGATCGCGCCGGGCGCTGTTACATCCCGCTCGAATGGCTGGCTGAAATGGACATCCCGCCGGGGCAGCACATGAAGCCGCCGTTCCGCAGCCGGCTAACCGTGCTCGTCGCCCGAATGGGAGCATTGGCGCACGCGCATGAAACAAGTGCGCGCCGCGGCACGCCGGCGCTGTCCGGGCGATCGGCATGGGCGGTGCTGGCGGCGGCAGGCATCTATGGCGGCATCGCGCGAAAGGTGATCGCGCGCGGCGACCGAGCCTGGGATCACCGGGTGACCACGTCGGCGGCTGAAAAGCTCAAGCTGATCGTTCGGGCGGCGGGCGAATCCGCGGCGCGCGGCAGGCTTTACCCTGCCGCGCCGCGCGATTCAGCTCTTTGGACGCGACCTAGAGGGTAGCCATCAACCCGGACAGGACGAATCAACCCTTTTGCTGCCCCTTGCCCTGCTCCCGTGCGATCATCATGCCGCTTTGGCGGCAGGCCGCCTGGATCTCCGGCGCATCGATATCGGTATTGCGTTCGAGTGCCGCTGGCATGGCCGCCTGGCACGCTGCGGCGGTGACGTAATGGATCGGCTCCACGCGCTGCTGCTGACAGACTTGTGACCCATCGCCGCAGCCCATGATCGCGATGACGTAAAAGATCGGTTGCATGGTTCGTCTCCCGGTCAAGGGATCAATTCGCGACCCGGCGCTCGAGTTCCACAGCTCATCGTATTTGCCGCATCGCTGGCGATCGGTCGCGATGCGCCCTACATCGCTGCCCATGCCACCCGATCCCACTTCGCAAAGCCGCGCCGATCTGCCGCTGTGGCCGACGCTCCGGCGTTTCCTGCCGTATCTTTGGCCGGTGGGAGAGACGGCGCTGAAGGCCCGGATCGTCGGCGCGATGCTGCTGGTGATCGCCTCGAAGCTCGTTCAGGTTTACGGCGCCGCCTACACGCTGAAATACGCCGTCGATCGCATGGCGTCAGGCGATCGATCGCTGGGCATGCTGGTGATGCTGCTGGTGATCGGTTACGCCGGCTCGCGCTTCGCCAGTACCCTTTTCGACAATCTGCGCAACGTCACCTTCGAGCGCGTCGGGCAGGATGCGACGCGACGCCTGGCGAGCCATGTGTTCCGGCACCTGCACCAATTGTCGCTGCGGTTTCACCTCGAACGCCGCACCGGCGCGGTGACGAAGGTGGTGGAGCGCGGCACCAAGAGCATCGATACGATGCTGTATTTCATGCTGTTCAACATCGCGCCGACGGTGTTCGAACTGGCCCTGGTGCTCACCATCTTCTGGAGCAACTTTGGTCTGTGGCTGGTCGGATCGACCATCGTGATGGTGGCGGCCTATATCGCCTTCACGCGCATCGTCACCGATTGGCGCAATGCGTTGCGCGCGCAGATGAACGATCTCGATACCGGCGCGGTCGCGCATGCGGTCGATTCGCTGCTCAATTTCGAGACGGTGAAATATTTCGGCGCGGAGGAACGCGAAGGAGCGCGCTATCAGCGCGCGATGGAAGCCTATGCCGCGGCCGCGGTGAAAAGCGAAAACTCGCTCGCGTGGCTCAACATCGGCCAGGCGCTGATCACCAACGCGATGCTTGGCGGCGGGATGGCATTCGTCGCCTGGGGGTGGAGCCAGGGGCGCTTTTCCGCCGGCGACGTGGTGTTCGTATCGACGCTCTTGTCGCAATTGTTCCGCCCGCTCGATCTGCTCGGCATGGTTTATCGCACGATCCGCCAGGGCGTGATCGACATGGCCGCGATGTTCGACCTGATCGATACGCCGAGCGAGGTGGTCGATGCGCCCGGCGCGCCGCCGCTGAACGTGATCGACGGGCATGTCCGTTTCGAGGACGTCCGCTTCGCCTATGATCCCGACCGCGAGATACTGAAGGGCATCGATCTGGATATACCGGCGGGCCATACCGTGGCCGTGGTCGGGCCTTCGGGCGCGGGCAAATCGACGCTCGCGCGATTGATGTACCGTTTCTACGATCTCACCGGCGGGCGGATCACCATCGACGGGCAGGATATCGCGCACGTCACCCAGGCGAGCCTTCGCGCTGCGATCGGCATCGTGCCGCAGGATACCGTGCTGTTCAACGATACGATCGGCTACAACATCGCTTATGGCCGCGAGGGCGCGGGGCACGACGAGATCGTCCGCGCGGCGAAGGGCGCGGCGATCGCCGGCTTCATCGAACGGCAAACGGACGGCTATGAAACACGCGTCGGCGAGCGCGGCCTGAAACTCTCGGGCGGCGAGAAGCAGCGCGTCGCGATCGCGCGCACGCTCGTCAAGAATCCGCCGATCCTGATCCTCGACGAAGCGACATCGGCGCTCGACAGCCGCACCGAGGCGGAAATCCAGGATACGCTGGAACAGGTCGAGCGCGGGCGGACGACGATCGTCATCGCGCACCGGCTATCGACCGTGGTTCACGCCGACGAGATAGTCGTGCTGGACGGCGGGCAGGTCGCCGAACGCGGCACGCACGCCGCGCTCCTGCGCCAGAACGGCCTTTATGCCGAAATGTGGAACCGTCAGGCACAGGAGCGCGAGCAGGGGGAAGCCCTGGCCGCGGAATAGGCGACGCCCGTCAAGCGCGTGCGCCCGTCAAAAGGTGTAGGCAAGCCCCACCGCGCCGAGCCACTGATTGGGTGAACCGGCAACGCGCGTGATCGGGCTGTACGAAAAGCTGTTGAGCAGCCGCGAATAGGTGCCACCCGCGACGACTTTCAGCCCATGCAGCAAATCGCCCGTCAGCGAATATGTGACGGCGGCGCCAAGCGTGTAGTTCTTCCAGCCACCATGCGCCGAATAAGCGGGCAGCCCGCTGGCGATCGCATCATCCGGCGTAATGCCGAAATAGGTCTGCGCGTATCCGCGCTCGACATGCTGGGCGGATGCGAACAGCGCCACCGCCGCCTTGCGGCTGAGCGGCGTCAGATAGCTGACCGACGGCTGCCAGATTCCGCTGTCATGCACGCCGCTGACATCGTGCCGGTAGCTGAGCGACACCGACAATTTGTCATAGGGGCTGGTGATCACCCCCGTCTTGCCGATCCCGATATAGCCGCCGAGTTCAATCGCCGTGCCGCGTTCGGGCAACGCGGCGACGCGGGGATCATCGATGCTGCTGTGATCGGTGCGGTTGAAATTGACCACGCCGATCGGCCCGAGTTCGAAATCGATTCCCGGGCCGGGCTTGTTGGGGATCAGATCGATGCTCGCCCGATTGCCGAGCACCGAAAAGGCGAAACCGGAAATCGAGCCGATGGCCGCCGGCCCCGGCACCAGCCGGTAGTGATTCGAGCCCTCGTAATCGGGAACATAGGCGGCCGCCCCGCCGATCGTCACCGAATCCCCGCCGATCCCGGCGGCGTCGTCACTGGTCGTCGAATCCTGGGCAAAGGCGGGGGCGGCGACGGCGATGGACAGGCCGACGGCAAGACTGGAAAGCATGAGGCGCACGGGCAACTCCGGACAAAATAATGAATAGTTACAGGCCCGAAACGCCGCTGTGTCGATTTGGCTCCGCCGATCAGCCGCCGAGCCGCTCGATCAGCGCTTTTGCACCGGCGGGCGCACGCACCTTCGCGCCGTTGATGAAGAACACGAAGGCGTCACGCGCGGCTCGTGGCGGCGGCTCGGCCGAGACATAAGGCAGGCCAGGTGGGTTCTCGCCATCGGCCCAGCATTTCGCCGCCACCGCCCAATGATCGATCTCGGCCGGCGTATAGCCAGCGGGCTCTTCCTCGTGCGCGTTTTCGAGCCGGGCATAGACGAAATCGCCCGTGACATCGGCAATCGCGGGATAATCGGCGGAATCAGCGAAGACGATCGCCACCCCCGCCGCGCGCGCCATCGCGATGAATTCGGACACCGCGAAGCTTTCATGGCGAACCTGGATCGCATGGCGCAGCGGCACGCCCGCCTCCGCCCTGGGCAACAGGTTGAGGAATGCGCCGAAATCATCCGCATCGAACTTCTTGGTGGCCATGAACTGCCAGAGGATCGGCCCCAGCTTGTCGCCGAGCTCGACGATCCCTTGCCCGACGAACCGAGCGATCGAGTCGCCGGCCTCGGCCAGCACCTTGCGGTTGGTGCAGAAGCGCGATGCCTTTACCGCGAACACGAAACCTTCCGGCGCCGTTTCGGCCCAGCCGGCAAAGCTCGCCGGCTTGAAGCTCGAATAATAGGTGCCATTGATCTCGATCGCCGTCACCGCGCGGCTGGCGAATTCCAGCTCGCGCTTTTGCGGCCATTTGTCCGGATAGAAGGTGCCGCGCCACGGCTCATAGGTCCAGCCGCCGATGCCCACGCGAATCGCGCCCGTTGAATGTGTCATCCCGCCATCTAGCGCTCGACCCGCCGATGGCGCCACCCGGAGCTGGCCGGGCGGCGGCGTCACACGTCTATTTGTTCATGGCCTGAAGGCGATCGATATGCTTCTCCACGATCGGAATCGCGGTCTTGGCGGCGTCCCGGAGGGCGGGCGTGTCGCCCTTGGCCGCATAATTCTGCATCAGCGCCAGCGCCTGCTGATGCGCCGGCAACTGTTGGGCCAGATACGCCTTGTCGAAATCGGCGCCGGTGAGCGGCTGCAACGTCTCCATCATCTTTTGCTGATCGGCGCTGAGCTCGGGCGGCGAAACGGTCAAATTCGCGTTGGCCGCGGCTGCCTTCACGCCGGCAGTCGTCTTGGCGTGATCGGTGATCATCATCTGCGCGAAATCGCGGACCTGCTTATCCTTCGACTTGTCGAGCGCCAATTGGGACGATTTGGTCTCGAACAGATCGCTGGCCGCCGCGGTCTTGATGAAGGTGGCGGCATCGGTCGGCAAGGCGGCGGGCGCGGCGGCATTCATGGCCATGTCGTTGCCCATATCGTCGGCGGCCATGTCGTTCGCCATCAGCGAATCATTGGCCATCATCACGTTGGTATCATTGGCGGCCTGGTCCGAATGCGGCGAGCAGGCGGTGAGCGCCACTAGTGACGCCGCGGCGGCGAAGGTGAAGGCACGCATTGACTCTCTCCCGGCTTGTTTTCTCCAGGTCCAAGCGCAAGGCGTGTCGGATAGTTCCGGATCGGCGGCTTTAATGTCGCCGAATCAAGCGCTCATCGCCGATGGAGACGCCCGATCAGCATGTCGTTGGGCAATTGCTCGAGCAGCGAATCGGCGACGCTGCCGCGGACCAGCCATCGGAGCCCGGACCGCGCGTGAGTCGTCAAAATCAGCAGATCGCCAGACGCCGCCACGCTCGCCTGCCCGAGGGCCGAGACGACATCGGCCTCGATCGCCACCGAATCGACGTCGACAGGGGCGGCCACATCGCCGCTGATCCGGGCGACGCGCTCGCCGAAGGCGCGCGATTCCTCCGCCCTGATCGTCGCGGTCACCTCCCCGCCGATGACATGCGCTTCGAACGGGAGCTCGAATGCCCGCACGGCGCACATCGATTGGACGCCGATCAGGCAGGCGAGGTCAATCGACAACCGCAGACTGTCGTCCGAGGCGATCGCCGCGATCGCGCGGCGATAGGGATGCGTCATCCCTGACCCGGCGTGTGCGATCAACAGCGGTGTCATGCTTTCGCGAAGCAAGGCTTCGGCCGTCGATCCGAACAATGCCTGAGACCAGCCGCGCCTGCTGGATCCGCCAACCACGATCAGGTCGGCGCCGATCGTCGCCGCCCGGTTCGCGAGCGCGGCGGGCGGATCGCCTGTGATGACATCGACCTGCGTCTCGGGCTCCTTGTCCGACCCTGCGCTTCGCCGAACCAGCGCGCGCAACGAGGCGAGCGCAGCCTCCATCTGGTCGGCCGCCGCATCGATCGGCAGCACCTGAACCACATGAACCGCGGCGCCATGCTGTTCCGCGAGCGCGAGCGCACGCGCCACGGCAGCATCACCCGCCGGCGAACCGTCCGCCCCGACGAGGATCGTCTTCATCGGCTCGTCCCCTCCGGCGTCAGGCGATAGCGATTCGCTCGTTGGCGAGGCCGCTTCGCGAGCACCCGAAGCTCCGCCAGATTATCCATCGTGATCAGGCCGGCGAAGCGGCCATCGGCGGTCACCACGAGCACAGCAGGGGCGCCCTCTTCGAGCAGCGGCAGGCTCGCATCCACCGGGTCCGCAGCGGCGATGATCGCGGGCGCTCGATCGATCAACCGCGCGAGAGGCGTGCCTTTGTCATATCCCCCCGCCGCGAGGATTGCATTGCGCGTGAGGAGGCCGACCGGGCGCGCGGCGGGATCGAGCACCGGAAACAGATGTTGCTCGGTGCGAAGCAGCGCCGCCGCGGCTTCGCCCAGCGTCGCCATATCGGTCAGCGTCGCCACCTCCGTTACCATTACCGCGGCTGCGGGGGCGCCGGAAACGGTATCCTCCAGATCCACCGCAGCCGCCTCCGCCGATGCCGAGAACAGCACGAAGACGCCGATCAGGGCGAGAAAAAGTTGCCCCTCCACCAAGCCGTAACCGATGAACATGACCCCGGCGAGTCGGCCGATCCACGCCGCGATTCGCGTTCCCGTCGATCGGCCGAGCCACCAGGCCATCAGGGCGCGGAAGATTCGGCCGCCGTCCATCGGGAACGCCGGCAGCAGGTTGAATAGCGCCAGCGCGAGATTGGCGGCCGAGAGCAGGCCCGCCATCGTTCGCCAATCGAGGGTTGCGTCAAGCGTGGCCGCGGCGGGCGGCCCGCCCGCGAGAACCGCCAACAACGCCGCCAGCGCGAAGCTGACGGCGGGGCCCGCGCTGGCGATGGCGAGTTCCTGGCGCGGATTATCGAAGCTGCTCTGGATCCGCGCCAAGCCGCCGATCGGATAAAGCACAATATCGCGCGTTGCGATGCCGAACGCGCGCGCGGCCAGCACATGGCCGAATTCGTGGAGCAGCACACACGCGAACAGCAGCAGGACGAAGACGATGTCGAGCCATGCCGAGGCCATGCCGCCGCCGCGCCAGCCGACGATACCGATCCACAGCAACAGCAAGGCGAAGGTGAGGTGGATTCGAACGACCGTGCCGCCCAGCCGCCCGATCGTGATGCTCCAGCCGTGTTTCACCCGTATATCGCTCCAGCAGACCGCGGTCGATCGGGTCTACGCGAGCAATCCAGCCACAGACATCCGCAATTCCCCTCACGCCCGTCATCCGTGCAGGACTTGCGAAAGCGACGTAACGCTGCGCCTGCGTTCGGTGCTGATCGTGACAATCGGCGTCGCCGGATCACCGGCGACGCGCTGGAGCGGGCGAAGGGATTCGAACCCTCGACCCCAACCTTGGCAAGGTTGTGCTCTACCCCTGAGCTACGCCCGCTCTGGCGTCGGTCCGCGATGGCCGCGGACCCGGGTAAGGCGGCGGCTGTTAGCATCGGTGTCGGGGGTCGGCAAGCCCTCTCTCGCATGCGCGAGCAAAAGGGTTGGCTTCGCCGCGAACAAGCCCACATAAGCGGGTATCCGCCGTGCACAGGAGCAGCAATTGGCCACGCTTGGAATGACCCCTGCCGAAAAGGAAGCCGTCGAGACGTTTCGGCGCGACGTCGTCGAACCCTCGATGACCAAACTGGTCGTCATCGATTTCTGGGCCGAATGGTGCGGCCCGTGCAAGGCGCTGGGCCCGGTGCTCGACAAGGTGGCGGCCGATTATGCCGACAAGGGCGTGGTGCTGGCCAAGGTCGATACCGACAAGAATCAGTTTATCGCCGCGCAGTTCCAGGTGCGATCGATCCCGACCGTCTATGCGATGTTCCAGGGCCAGCTGGTCGCCGATCTGACGAGCGCGCGCACCGAATCGCAGCTGAAGGCGATGCTCGATCAGATCCTCGCCCAATTGCCGATCGAGAGCGAGGCGCGCGATGCGGAAGCCGAACTCGCGCCGCTGATCGCGATGGGCGAGCAAGTGCTGAGCGAGGGCGAAGCCGTGCGGGCGCTATCGGTATTCGATCAGCTCGCCGAAATGGCCCCCGAACATCCCGCCGTCGCATCGGGCCGGATTCGCGCGCTCATTGCGGCGGATCGGGCGGACGACGCCGCGGCAGCGATCGCCGCGCTGCCTGAGGACGTCGCCAAGCTACCCGAGATCGAACGCGCGCGATCGGCGCTGGCGCTCAAGCAAGAAGCGCAGCCGGTGGACGACCTGGCGGGATTGAAGGCGGAGGTCGCGGCCCGGCCCGACGATCTCGAGGCGCGGTTCCGCCTGGCGGGCGGCGAGATGGCGGCGGGTGACCGCGAAAGCGCGGCGGACAATCTGCTGGCGATCATCGCCGCCGATCGCGACTGGAACGAGGGCGCCGCGCGCGACCGGCTGTTGAAGCTGTTCGAGGTCGTCGGGCTCGAGGACCCCTGGGTCGCCGCGCAGCGGCGGCGATTGTCGGCGATCCTGTTCGGATGACGATCACGCGGCTCTCGGTCTTTCCCCTGCCGGGCGCGCTGCTGTTTCCGCAGATGCACCTGCCGCTGCACATTTTCGAGCCGCGCTACCGCGCGATGGTATCCGATGCGATGGCGCGGGACCGACGGATCGGGATGATCCAGCCGCGCCCCGGCCCGCAGCGCGACGCCGACTGCCCGGCGCTGTTCGAGATCGGCTGCGTCGGCAAGATCGCGCAGGTCGAGGCGCTCGATGACGGGCGCTACAATCTGGTGCTTGAAGGCATTGCCCTGTTCCGCATGACGCGCGAGCTCGACGTCACGACGCCGTTTCGCCAGATCGAGGCGGAGCTGTTGCCCGCCGCGCAGGAGCAGGAAGTGCTGGCGATGGGGCAGCGCGCGGCGCTCGAGCTCGAATCGCGCCGATTCGCCGAAGCGCAGGGTTATGCGGTCGATTGGAATGCGGTGAGCCGGCTCGATGACGAAGCGCTGGTCAACGGGATCGCCCAGATCGCGCCGTTCGACGTCGCCGCGAAGCAGGCGCTGCTCGAATCGCCCTCGCTCGACGAGCGCGCCGATCTGCTCGTGCAACTAATGCAATTCTTCGGGCGCCACGACGGCGAGGATCGAGTGACGCTGCAATGAGCAAGCCGATCGACCCGTGGCTGCTGTCGATCCTTGTCTGCCCGGTGACGCGGACGAAGCTTCGTTATGATGAGGATGCGCAAGAACTGATCTCGGACGCGGCTGGCCTCGCCTATCCGATCCGCGACGGCGTGCCGGTGATGCTGGTCGAGGAAGCACGGCCGATCGACCGATGAACCGCGCGGCGATGGATCTCAGCGGCCATTGGGAGGGCATCTTCAGCTATCCCCGCGCGTTGCCGCCAACCCCGTTTACGGTGACGATCCGCGAGCATGGCAATTTGCTATCCGGCGAAACGACCGAACCCGGGCAAGGCGGCGACACGCTGTTCGGATTGATCGAAGGCCACCGCGCGGGCGCAAGCGTTTCCTTCGTCAAGACCTATGACGATCACCACGCCAAGCCGATCCATTATGCTGGAACGCTGAACGAGGAATCGACTGAAATAACCGGTGAGTGGCGCATTCCGGGAAACTGGAGCGGCACGTTCATCATGGTGCGCGAGGCGCGCCAGCATGCCAAGATCGACCGCAAGGTCGGCGAAACCGTCGATCGCTAAACCATTTCGCCCTGCAGCAGCCGCGGCAGATCGCCGCTTTCGCCGCGTGCTTCGCCCATGAATCGCTCCTTCAGCGGCGGCAACTTGTCGACCGCCGAGATGCCGAAACGACGAATCGCGCTCGCGGCCTTGCCGGGAATCCCGAACAGGCGCGTCAATCCGTCGGTTGCCGCCGCGACCATGAACGTGTCGAGCGAGCGCCAGCGCTGATAGCGTCCGAGCAGCGCCGGATCGCCAAGATCCAGGCCGAGCCGCTTTCCCTCGACCAGCACCTGGGTGAGTGCGGCGACATCGCGAAAGCCGAGGTTGAGCCCTTGCCCCGCGATCGGATGAATTCCGTGCGCCGCATCGCCGACCAGCGCCAGCCGCTCGCCGGTGATCGTCGCCGCATGGTGAAAGCCAAGCGGATAGCTCGAGCGCGGCGACAGGTTCGACAGTTGCCCGAGGAAACCGCCCATGCGCTTTTCCGCCTCGGCCATGAACGCGCGATCGGAAAGCTTGAGCATCGCCGGCCCGAGCCTGGCATGGACGCTCCAGACGATCGCCGATCGATGCCCGCTGGCGTCGTCGTTCAACGGCAGCAGCGCGAACGGGCCGGCGGGATAGAATATCTCATAGGCGACATTCTCGTGGTCGCGCTGGTGGTTGAACGCGCTGATGATCGCCGCATGATCGTAGGACCAGCGCGCCACCTTGATCCCCGCCGCCTCGCGCGTCGGCGAATTGCGGCCCTCGGCGGCGATCAGCAGCGGCGCGCTGACGATCGCGCCATCGTCGAGCGTCGCGGTGACCATCGCGCCAGTGCGATCGACATGGACCGCCCGCCGTTTCATGCGCAGATCGATCCCGCCGGCCGCCGTCGCCGCCTCGAAGATCGCAGCCCGCAGCAAGCGGTTCTCATACATCGTGCCCAGGGCATCGTCGTTCGCATCGGGAATGAAATCGAGCTTGCCCGGCGCGAGCCCATCGCTGACCCGGATATGGCGGATCGCGCAGCCTTGCCCCGCGATCCGGCTCCCGATGCCGATCGCGTCGAGCATCCGGCCGCTGGCGCTGGCCACCGCCGAGGCGCGTCCATCGAAACTGCTGGCCAGCGTCACCGCCGGATCGGCCGGATCGACCACGATCGCGGTGATGCCATGCCGGTCGAGCGCCACGGCGAGGGCGCCGCCGACCAGCCCGCCGCCGAGAATGAGAACGTCTGCCTGGGTCATGATCCCGCATGTAGAACGTCGCGCACGCCAGGTGAAGCGGCCGGCGCCCAAATCGCGGATTATGCCGCAGACACGCCGGCCGAAGCCGCGACGTCTTGACGCCGGACTCGCCAGGGGCGATGATTCCAGAACATCCAGCGTACATTCGGGGGTTATGATGGCGAGCCGGGCGCAGCCGTCGATGTGGCGACAAACGGTGAAGGCAGGGGCCGTGCGAAGCGGCGCGCTGTTCGGCGGCCTGGCGCTGCTGACGGTGACGGTGCTCATCGCGCTGGCGCTCGTCAGCTATCATTCGGGCGATCCCTCGTTCGATACGGCGGCCGGCGGGCCGGCGCAGAACTGGATCGGCGCGCCCGGCGCGTTCGTCGCCGATCTGATGCTCGCGCTGGCTGGCCCGGCATCGGCGCTGGTGCTGCCGTTGGGGCTCATCTGGGGCACGCGGCTATGGCGCGGCCATCCCGTGGGCAATTGGCGACGCATGCTGCGCGGGACGATCATCGGCATCGTGCTGTTCGCCATCGCCATCGCTTTCGTTTCCGATGCGGCGGTGATGACGCTGCCGTCGGGCTGGGGCGGCCTGATCGGTCTCGCTGTATCGTCAGCGCTCAGCTGGCTAATCGGCCTGATCGGCAATCCCGTCGCCGTCGCCTGGGTTGAGCGGGGTATTGGCCTTGCGGCGGGCGTGGCCGGGCTGATCCTGTGGATTCGCAGTCTCGATCTGTCGCTCGGCGAGCGCGAATGGTTCTCTCGGCAAGCGCGGCTGACCGATCAGCGCGAAGACGATTTTGCCGCCCCGACCGAAATCTCGGATCGCGAGAGCCTGCGCCGCCCGGCGCCGCGGCCGATCGCCATCCCCGAAAGCCGGCCGGCGCCGGTGATCGCCGATCGCACCGCCCAACCTTCGGTCGCGAAGCCCAAGGCGAAGCAAGCCTCGCTCGATCTGCGCGACGATTTCCAGCTGCCCCCGCTCGATCTGCTCACCCCCGCGCCGCCTTCGCCCAATGCGGCGATCGACAAGGCCGCGCTGGAGCGCAACGCGCGGCTGCTGGAAAGCGTGCTCGACGATTTCAACGTGAAGGGCGCGATCACCGAGGTGCGCCCCGGCCCCGTCGTCACCATGTACGAGCTGGAGCCCGCCGCCGGCATCAAGGCGAGCCGCGTGATCGCGCTGGCGGACGATATCGCGCGCAACATGTCGGCGATTTCGGCGCGCGTCGCGACGATCCCGGGTCGCAGCGTGATCGGCATCGAATTGCCCAATGCGCGGCGCGAGGGCGTGAGTCTGCACGAACTGGTCGCCTCGCAGAGCTTCGAGGATCAGTCGGCGCAACTGCCGATCATCCTCGGCAAGAATATCGCCGGCGATCCGGTGATCGCCGACCTTGCGCCGATGCCGCACCTGCTGATCGCGGGCACCACCGGATCGGGCAAATCGGTGGGGCTGAACTGCATGATCCTGTCGCTGCTCTACCGGCTGACGCCGAAGCAGTGCAAAATGATCATGATCGATCCCAAGATGCTCGAATTGAGCATGTATGAGGATATCCCGCATCTGCTTGCCCCCGTCGTCACCGAGCCGGCCAAGGCGGTGCGCGCGCTGAAATGGGCAGTCGAGCAGATGGAGGACCGCTACCGGATGATGGCCTCGGTCGGGGTGCGCAGCCTCGCCGGGTTCAACGACAAGGTCCGCGCGGCCAAGGCCAAGGGCAAGCCGCTCGGCCGCAAGGTGCAGACCGGCTATCATCCCGAAACCGGCCAGCCGGTCTATGAGGAAGAGCAGCTCGACTATCAGCCGCTCGAGCAGATCGTGGTGATCGTCGACGAGCTCGCCGACCTGATGATGACGGCGGGCAAGGAAGTCGAGTTCCTCATCCAGCGGCTGGCGCAGAAGGCGCGCGCGGCGGGCATCCACCTGATCATGGCGACTCAACGCCCCTCGGTCGATGTCATCACCGGCGTGATCAAGGCAAATCTGCCGACGCGAATTTCCTTCCACGTCACCTCCAAGATCGATTCGCGCACCATTCTGGGCGAACAGGGCGCCGAACAGCTGCTCGGCAAGGGCGACATGCTGTATATGCCCGGCGGCAAGCAGATCGCGCGCGTCCACGGCCCGTTCGTCAGCGATGACGAGGTGCTGGCGATCGCCAATCATTGGCGCGCGCAAGGCCAGCCCGATTACGTCCAGTCGGTAACCGAGGAGCCCGAAGACAGTTTCGCGCTCGACGGTGCGCCGATCGGTGACGATTCGCCCGAGGAGCAGCAATTCCGATCGGCCTGCCAGCTGGTCGCCGAAAGCCAGAAGGCATCGACCTCCTGGCTGCAGCGCCAGTTGCGCATCGGTTATAATTCAGCCGCGCGGCTGATCGAGCGAATGGAAAAGGAAGGCCTTGTTTCCAAGCCCGATCATGTCGGCCGGCGCGAGGTGCTGATGGATCGCGATGGCCGGCCGGCGTAACGCGACGACCCGGAACATCGTGCCCTGAGCTGGTCGAGCCCTCGCCGTTCGTGTGAGGCAAGGCCGAAGGAACCTCGCGCCAATGCCCCCTCGACGTCGCTCCGGGCGAACGGTTCAGGCGAACGACACGGCGCTCCAGCCCGCGTCGATTACGCGTCGGCGGTCTGGCGTTTCGGCCGGGCCGGCTTGCTCAGCGCCTTCTCGCTCGCCGCCATATAATCGCGCGTGATCGGCAGCGTGTGGCGATCGCGGGCGAACTGAAGCTGGTAATTCACCAGCCCGCCATAACGAAACGCCG
The DNA here is from genome assembly GCA_051960335.1 of Sphingomonas sp. GTDB lineage: Bacteria > Pseudomonadota > Alphaproteobacteria > Sphingomonadales > Sphingomonadaceae > Sphingomonas. Next base: position 2,752 of record JBQCEK010000004.1, on the reverse strand, counting down.
CATCGGCGCCGGCCAGATAGAATTGCCACATGCGATAGAAGCGCTCGTCGTAAAGTGCGACGATCGCGTCCTTGGCGGCCACGGTGCGCTCGTACCAATGGCGCAGCGTATAGGCATAGTGCAGCCGTAGAACCTCGACATCGGTCATCAGCATGCCAAGGCCTTCGTAGCCGCGCACGATTTCCGACAGCGCCGGGTTATAGCCGCCGGGAAAGATGTATTTGGTCGTCCAGTCATCGGTGACGCTGGGCTTGCCCTGGCGGCCGATGGTATGGAGCAGCATCACGCCGCCCGGCGCCAACAGGTCGCGGCACTTGCGAAAGAAGGTGCGATATTGCGGCGGGCCGACATGCTCGAACATGCCGACCGAGACGATCCGATCGAACGTGCCGACGATGCTGCGATAATCGATCAGCTCGAACCGCACCTTGCCATCGACGCCCTTTTCCTCCGCGCGGCGGCGCGCAACCTTGATCTGTTCCTCCGACAAGGTGACGCCGCATACCTCGGCACCGGTCTTCTCGTGGATGTAGAGCGCCATCCCGCCCCAGCCGCAGCCGATATCGAGCACGCGCATGCCGGGCTCGATGCCGAGCTTGGCGACGATATGCGCCTTCTTGTCGAGTTGCGCCTGATCGAGCGTTTCATGATCGGGGTCGGTCCAATAAGCGCAGCTATACTGGCGATCGATATCGAGGAAGAGATCGTAGAGCCGATCGGAAAGGTCGTAATGATGCGCGACGTTCTTCTTGGAGCGCCGCGCCATGTTGATCCGGTCGATCCGGTGCTTCACCGCGCCGATGCCGCGCGCAATCGCGCTGCCATCGAGGAAATCGGAGCCCCCGCCATAAGGCGAATTGGCTTTGGCGAGCCGAATGACGTCGTAGATGTCCCCCTGCTCGACGGTGACGCGACCATCCATATAGCCCTCGCCGAACTTGAGCGCAGGGTTGCGGGCGATCTCGCCAAGGATACGGCCGTCATTCAGGCGAATCGTCACCGACGGGAAATCGGGGCTGGGATCGGGCGTTCCGTAGGTCTTCGCCCGCCCCTTGTGATCGATGACGGTCAGTGTGCCGCGCTTGATCCCGCGCGAAAGGAATAGGTCGATCAGAGCCATGACGGCCTAGTTACTCTTCAAATGCCGGCATCCCAGTCATAATTTACATTATCTTCCCAATATCCGCCCTTGCCCTTGCCGATTCCGGCCAGGCTGGAGACGGCATCGATCCGCATGACATATTTGGCGTGCTTGTAGCCAAGCTGGCGCTCGACCCGCAGGCGCACCGGCGCACCGTGAGCCACCGCCAGCGGCGCGCCGTTCATCGCCCAGGCAAGGATCGTCTGCGGGTGGAAGGCATCGATCAAATCGATCGACTCGTAATAATTGGCGCCGCGATACAGATCCGCGCATGTGAACACCACGTAGCGCGCCGCGCGGCTGATCCCCGCGGCCTTCAGCACCGTGCCGAGCATCGGGCCGTGCCACTGGCCGATCGCGCTCCAGCCCTCCACGCAATCGTGCCGCGTGATCTGCGTGCGCGCCGGTAGCTGGCGTAGCTGATCGAGTGAAATCGACAGCGGCCGAGCGACCAGCCCGCCGACCTGCAGCCGATAATCGGCGAACTTGCCGGCGGCGAGCGCGTTATATTCGGGCGTATCCGGGTTGGCGGTGCCGTTCGACCGGAATACCGGCGACATGTCCGCCGCGGTGAATTCGGGGGCAAGCGCGCCGCGATCCATCAACGCGCGCTGCAATCCGCGCTGCATGTCCTCACCCGAGAACAGAATCTTTCGCGCGGCCGGAATCTGGATGACCCGGTCGCATCCCGAAAGCAGCGCGCCCGCGCCGAGCGCGGCGCCCGTGACGAGCCCGCGCCGTGTGACGATCCCGCTCATGCCTCATCCTCCGGCAGGGTCCAGCGCCCGGTAATCATCGATCGCACCTCATTAATCGGTCCCGCCAGGATCACCAGCGCCAGATGAACCAGGATGAAGCCGACGATCAGCGCCATGCCGATGAAATGGAGCGAGCGCGCCGATTGCCGCCCGCCCGTGATCGTCAGCAGCCACGGCCACGCCGCGTCCATCGCCGGCGACATGGCCAGCCCGGTCAGGATCATCAACGGTATAAGGATGAAGATCGTCACGACATAAGCGAGCTTCTGCAACATGTTGTACGCACCCGGGCGTTCGGGCTCGTGGAAGCGGAAGGCCAGGTGCGCCTTGACGTCAGCCCAAAGGTTGCGCGGCGCAACTTCTTCGCCGCGCACGCGCAGATCACGCTGGAAATGGCGGTTGATCAGGCTGGCGACCATGAAGGCGAGTAGGGCGAAGCCCAGCACCAGCGCGAAGAACAGGTGCCAACGGCGCGAAATCGCCAGATTGTAGCTTGCTGGAATCGTGAGCAGCCCGGGCCAGTGCGGCAGATTGAGCCACGGCGTATCGAAATTGGCGCCGTATTTTCCCCAGTAGAGATGCGGATGCGCGTTGAGAATGCCCAGACCGCTGCCGATCATGATGAAGATCGTGAACGCATTCAGCCAGTGCCACAGCCGCGTCGCCAGCCGGTGGCGAAAGATGCTCCGCGCGGGCGGCGTGGCCAGGTCAGCCTCGGCCGTGGTTTCGTCCATCATCGCTCCTCCCGCGCCTGTCGGCCACCTGATAGCGCATTCGTCGCGCCCCTTGAACTATGGATCGGAGCCGGCATCTAGGCGGCGATGACCGATTTTCATTTCTATGAGCCCGCGAG
>JBQCEK010000003.1:0-4821 GCA_051960335.1 Sphingomonas sp. | reverse complement strand
CGCCGGCATGCGCAAGCGCGCCAAGGTGCAGGACAAGCTGGAGAAGATGTCCGTCTCCGATGCGATGCACGCTGTGGATTTCGCCGAGGTGGTGGTGCTGCTGCTCGATGCGACCCGCGGGCTGGAGGTGCAGGATCTGCGCATCGCCGACAAGGTGCTGGAGGAAGGTCGCGCGCTCGTCATCGCGCTCAACAAGTGGGACATCGCGGAAAATCCCAGCGCGCTGTTCAACGGCGTGAAGGCAGCGCTCGAAGACGGTCTCAGCCAGGTCAAGGGCGTGGCGGTGATGACGGTGTCGGCGGCGACGGGCAAAGGCATCGATCAGTTGCTCGATGTTGCGTTCAAAACACGCGAGGCATGGTCGAAACGCGTCGGCACCGGCGAACTCAACCGATGGTTCGAACGGGCGATCGAAGCCAATCCGCCGCCAGCGCCGGGCGGCAAGCGAATCAAGCTGCGCTATGTGACGCAGGCGAAGACCCGCCCGCCAGGTTTCGTGATCTTCGGCACGCGCGTGGATCAGTTGCCCGACAGCTATCAGCGCTATCTGGTCAACGGCATGCGGCGCGAGCTGGGATTCGGTGGCATTCCGCTACGGCTGACGCTGCGGGCGCCGAAGAATCCGTTCGACCGCTAGGGCCGCCGTAAACGGGTCTTTTACCCGCCGGGACTAGAATTGCGCTCGCCTCGACGGGGGGTCGCGAGGTGTTGGGGAATATAAGAACGGTGGATAACAGCGGTTCCTTGGTCGATTGGGCGGCGTTTTCCCGCTCGCGGACGGAGCTGGGCGCGAATTTCGTCCGCATCCTGGGGTATTTCAACGAGGATGGCTTCAAATCCTTGTCGCGCATCGAAGAGGCGATGCGCGCCGGCAATGCGGCATCGCTGATCATCCCGGCGCATACGCTGAAAGGCGAAGCGCGCCAGTTCGGTGCCGAGCCGCTGGCCGAATGCGCGGAAACGATCGAGATGATCGCGCGCACCTGCGTGGAGACGCACGACACGCCCGATCAGGCGCTGGAGCATGTCGTTAAGTTGCGGCCGCTGTTCGAAACGACGCTCGCGGCGCTCGAACGCGAAGCCAATCCGTTGGTCAATCGTCAGCCGAGTTTTGGCCGGCGCCCAGTGTTCGGGCAGCGCTAAGCCGCCCTAACCGTCGCTTTCGGGCTTCGAATTGAGCTGGATGTAATTCTCCAGCCCCATCCGCTCGATCATCTCGAACTGGCGCTCCAGCGTATCGACATGCTCTTCCTCGCTTTCGAGGATCCGCGCGAACAGATCGCGGCTGACGAAATCATGGACCTTTTCGCAGTGCGCGATGGCGCGCTTCAGCTGCGGCACCGCCTCCATTTCAAGCGCCAGATCGCCCTTCAGCACTTCTTCGACCGTCTCCCCGACGCGCAGGCGGCCGAGCAGCTGGAAATTGGGTAGCCCGTCGAGAAACAGGATCCGCTCCGCCAGCCAGTCGGCGTGCTTCATCTCGTCGATCGATTCGTCATATTCGAACTTGGCGAGGCGCTTTACGCCCCAATGATCGAGCATCCTGTAGTGCAGGAAATATTGGTTTATCGCGGTCAGCTCGTTCTTGAGCGCCTCGTTGAGCAGTTCGATGACCGTATCGTCACCCTTCATCGCGGCGTCTCCCGGCTAAGCGTCGGAGAGATAGTAGCGCCGCAGAACGGGCGCGCAACCAGGGCATCAGGCTGCGGCGCGTTCCTCATCGATGATCGCGCGGGCAAAGGGCACGCACTGGCCGCATTTCGGCTGCCGGCCGAGCGCGCGATAAGCCTGGCAAGCGCTGGTCGCGCCGCCCCGCGCCGCTTCGCGGACTTGACCTTCGCGGATGGCATTGCAGACGCAGACGACCATGAGTGTTCCTCGCTCTCGGTAGGTCTGTAGAGCTAATGAGAACGATTCGCAAGCATCTATTGCGAGGCGTTTGCAGTTTTCCGCATGGGTTGCAGCTCGCCGCGGGCAAGGCTGCGCCATAACCATTCGAGCGGTCCGTAGCGAAAGCGATCGAGCCACGGCTTGGACCAGATCAGCATCGCCGCCCAAACGCCCAAGACGACAGGGTAGAGTTCGGCCCGCGAAAGCGCGCCGTACAGGCCCAAGCCATAGCCATAGAACAAGGTTGTGCAGATCAGCGTCGTCCCCAGATAGTTGCTGAACGCCATTCGGCCGGCCGCCGCGATGCGCGCTGTCATCCACCCACCGGGTTCGATCAGCAGCAGGATCAGGCACGCCCAGCCGAGGATCATCACCGGCCGGAATGGAATCGACCACACCAGGTCGCTCGCGGCGACCGACGCGACATCGAAGCCGTGACGGATCGGAATCAGCGCGAGCAGCGCATAAGCCGGGATGCCAATGCCAAAACCGATCGCAGCGCCCCAGCGATAGCGCCGACGCGGCCATTCGCCGCTCAGCAGCCCGGACCGCAGGCTGGCCATGCCGAGCAGCATATAGGCAAGCGTCTCGAGCCCGAGCAGGAAGAAGGCCTGCATCGGCGCGCGGAGCGCCTCGGGCAGTCGATCCGCTACGATCGCCGCATAGCCACTGCGGTGGACGGCAAGATCGCGCGCGATCTCCGCGGCGGGTGGCACGCCGAGATTGGCGCGGTTGGCGACATAAGCGCGCATCACCGCCGGCGACGCGCGGCCTGCCGCGACGGCGCCTTCGGCCTGCGCCATCTGATCGCCGATGCCGATCACGAAAACGAGCTCGACCAAAAGCAGCGCGATCGCGAGGATGACGAGCTTGTACGGCGGCATCCTGCGAAAGAACCAGGCGACGGCGCCGATCAGCGCATAGTGATTGAGGATATCGCCCCACCACAGCAGGATCAGGTGCGCCATGCCGAAGACGAACAGCCATCCCATCCGCGAAAAATGGACGATGGCTGGATTCTCGCCTTTTGCAGCGGCGCGCTCGATGACGAGCAGCATCGATGCGCCGAACAGGAATGAGAAGAGCCCCCGCATCTTGCCGTCGAACAGAATGTAATTGCCCAGCCACGCGGCGAAATCCGCGCCGGTGTGGCCGCCATAAGCCAGCGGGTTCGAATAGGCCGCCGCGGGCATGGCGAAGGCGACGATGTTCATCGTCAGGATGCCCATCACCGCCACGCCGCGGATGGCATCGAGCGATGCGATGCGATCGCTCGGCGATGCCCCCGCAACCACCGTCATTTCAGCGTCGCGCGACGGCGGCGATCGGCAGCGCGACGAGCACGATATGGCAGAACAGCTGCGTCACGATCGATATTGCGCCGGGCATGGTGCCGAAGCGCAGCGGCACGACGATCAGGTTCATCACCACGAAGGTAACGAGCCCGTAGCTGACCGCGGCGACGATCCAGCGCCGCTTGATTGCTGGATAGCGGTCGGCGGCGGCGATGAACACGCCGGCCATGATCGCCATCAGCGTGAAATGCGTGACCAGCCCCACGATGCTTCCCGCCGCGCCCCAGCCACCGGCGCCGGGAAACGGCCCCGATGCGACGCCGCGCAGCATTGCGGCGGGGGAATGCTGATAGAGAAGCGTCAGGATCGTCGCGGCGAGAATGTCCAGCGTGCCGGCGATCGCTGTCGCGACGACGATTCGCATTCCTTTGCTCGATCCGGTCGCTGCCGTGGCCATGCCACCATTGTGACGGAATTCGCTGGCTCAGGATAGCGCGCTGTCGCTGCCCATCAGTGCCGGGAAAAAGCCTTCGTGCGCGGCGCGGAGATCATCGAGCGTTACGCAGAAATCGCCATCGGCCAGCTCAAACACCATTCGTTTGGCGATCGTGCGGCCGATCGGCTCGACTTCGACGCCGGCCGAATCGGCGGCGATCAGGAAATCCATCAGCGCGCTGTCGTCGATCGTCGCGACGTAGAGGCCCTGATCCTCGGCGAAGAACTGCTTGGCGACGCAGCCCGGTCCGGCAGGCTGAACGAGCATGCCGATATTGCCGGCCAGCGCCATTTCGGCGAGCGTTACCGCCAGGCCGCCGTCCGACACATCGTGGACAGCGGTAAGCGCGCCCGCGCCGATCTGCGCGCGGACGAAATCGCCCGTCTTGCGTTCGGCGGCAAGATCGACCGGCGGGGGCGGGCCATCCTCGCGGCCGTGGACCTCGCGCAGCCACAGCGACTGGCCGAGATGGCCGCCGCGCGTGCCGATCACCATCACCACATCGCCGGTCTGCTTGAACGCGATCGTCGCCGACTTGCGCCAGTCGGCGAGCAGCCCGATCGCGCCGATCGCCGGAGTTGGCAGGATCGCGGCGGTGCGGCCATCGTCGGTGCGGGTTTCGTTGTATAGGCTGACATTGCCCGAGACGATCGGCATGTCGAGCGCGGCGCAGGCCTCCGCCATGCCCTCGATGCAGCCGACGAACTGCCCCATGATCTCGGGTCGCTGCGGGTTACCGAAGTTCATGCAATCGGTGGTGGCGAGCGGCTTGGCGCCGACCGCGGTCAGATTACGGAACGCCTCGGCGATGGCCTGCTTACCGCCCTCGACCGGATCGGCCTTGCAGTAACGCGGCGTGCAATCGGTGGTGATCGCCAGTCCCTTGTCGGTGCCGTGGACGCGCACGACCGCGGCGTCGCCGCCGGGGCGCTGAACGGTGTCGGCGCCGACCATGTGGTCATATTGTTCCCAGATCCAGCGCCGCGAGGCGATGTCGGGCGAGCCCATCAGCTTGACGAGATCGGCCGCGATGTCGGTGCATTCGGGCACGTCTTGCAGCGGAGCGGGAGGCTCGGTGCGCACCCACGGCCGGTCATAGGCCGGCGCTTCGTCGGCGAGCGGGCCGAGCGGGATGTCGCA
>JBQCEK010000002.1:0-12816 GCA_051960335.1 Sphingomonas sp. | reverse complement strand
CAAACCCGCCCCCACCGCAGCGACCAGCGCGGGGCGAGCGACCGCGCCCGGCGGCTCGCGCGCCCGCCCGCGCCGCGCCAGCGACAGGATATCGTCGAGCGTTCGGTTCATCTCATCGATCGTATCGGCCATGCGCTCGCGATCCTGATCGTCATCGACCGATTCGATGCGCACGCGCAGCGCCGCGAGCGGCGTGCGCAGATCATGGCCGATCGCGCCCAGCATGCGATCCTTTTCATCGAGCATCGCCGTAACGCGCAGCCTGAGCGCGTTGAACGCCGCCGTCACCTCGCGCACGTCCTGCGGGCCGGTTTCGGGGAGCGGGCGATCGTCCTGCCCCGGCGTGAAGCTGTGCGCGGCGCTGGCGAGCGAGCGAAGCGGGCGCGAGATGCGCCGGCCGATCCACAGCACCGGTATCAGCACGATCGCATAGAGGATCAGCGTCTGCGCGATCAGCCGCCAGATCAGCGTTTGATCAGTCTGCGGCCAGGGCGCGCGCAGCGACAGCCAGCCATGACCGGGGGCCTCCACCGCGATGTCAAGCACGGTGCGAAAGCGGCTGTAGCGCGCCGCGCGACGAGGACCGAACCGATCCGTTCGCCAATCCTGCGGCGCGACCGGACGCACAACGGCGAACACGCGGCCGGGTGCAAATCCCGCCTCCGTCAGCCCCTTGCGGATGCCGCGTTCGACGGCCGGCTTGCGGCCCGCCGACCCGAGGACCGGCGCATCGGACAGCAGCCGCACATGGCCGCGGTGGATATCGGTGGCGACGCCGCTGGCCAGGCGATCCTCGGCGTCCACCAGTCGCGTGATGCTGGGAGTGATGATCTGTTCGAAGCGGAGCTGGCTGCGTTCGCGAAGCAACAGGCCGAAGTTGATCGCCTGCGCGACGAACAGCGCGATCGCGACCAGCAGCGCCATCTGGCCAGCAAAGCTGCGCGGCCAAAGCGACAACCGGCTCACAGCCGAGTCACCTCCGCCGCCAGCGTGTAGCCGCCGCCCCAGACGGTCTTGATCAGTTCGGGATTGCGGGCGTCGGGCTCGATCTTCTTGCGCAGTCGGCTGACCTGATTGTCGATCGCGCGATCGAAGGCGGCGGCTTCGCGGCCTTGCGTGAGATCGAGCAGCTGATCGCGGGTCAGCACCTGGCGCGGCCGCTGCGCGAGCGCGAGCAGCAGATTATATTCGCCGGTGGAGAGCGGCACCGACACGCCCTCGCGATCGACCAGCGCGCGCTCGCCGGTTTTCAGCACCCAGCCGGCAAAGCCGTAACTGCCGGTTTCCGGCGCATGCTGGCGATTGCCGCTGGCGGCGCGGCGCAGGATGACCTTCACGCGCGCGGCAAGCTCCCGCGGGCTGAACGGCTTCACGACATAATCGTCGGCGCCCATTTCCAGCCCGACGATTCGATCGGTTTCCTCGCTGCGCGCGGTGAGCAGGATGACGGGAAGATCGCCCGTCTCCCGGATGTGGCGGGTGAGGCTGAGCCCGTCTTCGCCGGGCATCATGATATCGAGGATGACGAGATCGATGGCATAAGCGGCAAGGCGCGTGCGCGCCGCCTCCGCATCGCCCGCCTGCGTTATGCGGAAGCCCTGCTTCTCGAGATATTTGGCGAGCGGCTCGCGGATCGAGCGCTCGTCGTCGACGAGCAGCAGGTGCGGGGTTTCGGCCATCGGCTCGTCGCTTGCCATGATCTGCTTCCCAGGAAAAGAGCCGGGCGGGCGTGGAGGAACAGCCCGCCCGGCCGCCGGTGACGAAACTTACTGGTCAGCCGGCTGATCGGTCGGCGTGGGCTGGGCCTGATCCTGGCCTTGCGCGGCGCGGCGCGCCTGCCACTTGGCGCGCATCGCACTCATCCGCGCCTGCATCTGCTGCTTGGCAGCGGCGATTTCGGCCTGATCGATCTTTCCGTCGTGGTTCGTATCGAGCTTGTCGAAGCGGGCGGTGGCCGCCGCTTCGGCCTCAGCCTTGGTGACGACGCCGTCGCTGTTCGTGTCGAGCCGCTGCATCATATCGCCGCGATGGCCGTGACGACCGCCGCGGCGGCCGTGCGGGCCAGGCTGCGGCGCGCCATCGGGCGATTGCGCGGTATCGGCGCCTTGCGCAGCGCGGCGCTGCTGCCATTTAGCGCGCATCGCGGCATGCTTCGCCTCGATCTCGTCCTTGGTGATCTTGCCGTCGCCATTGGTATCGTCCTTGGCGAAGCGCGCATCGGCCGCGGCGATCGCTTCGTCGCGGGTGATCACGCCATCGTGATTGGCATCGAGCTTGGCGAACATATCGCCGTGGCCGCGGTGATGGCGGTGCATACCGGTGGGCGAGGTGGCCGGGGTGGTCGATTGATCCTGCGCGGCATAGGCCGTGCCGGCGATCGCGGTGCCGCCCAGCGCGGCGGCGAGAATGATCTTGCTGAAACGGGTCATGGGGCTGCGTCCTTGATGAAGGGCGGGACTGTCCCGCCGTCCGTGCCCTTTTGGGGCGGCCTTGTCGCAGGCGTTTGTCAGCACGGCGACAAAGTGTCGCAACTTGTCGCAATCAGGCGAAGATGGCGACGCTCTGCATCCCTTCCGCGACACGCTGGCCATCGGCGTTCCAGATCGCCATCGCTTGCGACGAGCAGCCGTCCAGCGCCTGATCGGCGCGCGCGCGAAGCAGCCACCAGCCGTCTCGCGTGACTGGTTCCGGCGTCAGGAGATTGACGATCCAGGTGAGCGAACTGACCGGCGCCTGGACGTTGCCCAGCAATTTGAACGCGGCGGGCGGCAAGGCGTCCGCCACGGCCATCAGCTGGACCATCGGATCGATCCCGTTCGCATCGCGCAGCCGCGCCCAGCGGAGCAGCTCGGCCGGGCCGAGATCGGGATCTTTCAGGTCGAGGAAATTGAAGTTGCCGGTGAAGAATTCGTCCGGGCCGGTATAGAGCTTCGCGTCCGGGGCTGGCGGCGCCCGATCGTGCCCCGCCGCCTGATCGAGCGCGATGCGCGACGGCTGGCCGGCCATGAAGACGAAGGTCGCCCGGTATCCCAGGCCAGCTTCGGACGTGATGTCCGACTGGATGAAGGCGGCGGTGCGGCCGCGGCGCAGCCGAGTGGCGGTAACCGTCACCGCGCCGGCGAGCGGGCCGATGAAGGAGATTTGCGCCGATCGCAGCGGGGGCAGATCGGCCTCCAGAAGTTGCGCCGCATGAAGCGCCAGCGCGGAGGAAAGGCCGCCATAGGTCGTGCGGCCCTGCATCCAATCAGGCGGGATCGTCGCGGTGAAGCCGCCGTCGGTTGGCCGGGCGGCGGCAAGGATATCGCGGATCGGCGTCATGCCGGTTGCAGCCGATCGCGCAATTCGCGCTTCAGCACCTTGCCGATCGCGCTGCGCGGCAGATCGACGACACGGTGGAGCGCGGCGAGACGCTGCGTCTTGCCGAGCCGCGCATTGGCCCAGGCGAGGATCGCGTCCGTTTCCGCCTCGCCGCGTGCGACGTAGAAACCGACCGGGGTTTCGCCCCATGCTTCCGACGGCACGCCGATCACCGCGCAATCGGCCACTGCGGGATGCTGCGCCAGCACCGCCTCCAGATCCGAGGGATAGACGTTGAACCCGCCGGAAATGATCAGATCCTTCTTGCGGTCCATCAGGATCAGGAAGCCGTCCTCATCGAAGCGGCCGATGTCGCCGTGGCGGATGAAGCGGTTGCCCTGTGGATCGTACCATTCGCTGTCGCGGGTCGCTTCGCTGCGGCCGTGATAGCCGATCATCATCGCCGGCGAGCGGCCGACGACTTCGCCGGTTTCGCCGGGAGCGACCTCTTTGCCGTCATCATCGATCAGGCGGATGTCATGCCCCTCGACCGGGCGGCCGACGGTGTGGAGCTTGTCCGGGAAGCTTGTGGCGACCAGCGCGCACGTGCCCCCGCCTTCCGTCATGCCGTAATATTCGACCAGCGCGCCCGGCCATCGCGCCACGACATCGGCCTTAAGCGCGGCGGAAAACGGCGCGCTGGTGCAGGTCTTGAGGTGAAAACTGGACAGATCGAAACTGTCGAAATCGGGCAGCGCCATGATCCGGCTGTATTGCACGGGAACCAGCATGGCATGCGTGGCGCGGGTGGCCTGCGCCATTTCGAGGAAGCGGCGCGCGTCGAATTTCGCCATCAGCACCGCCGTGCCGCCCCAGCCGAGCGTCGGCAGGAACGAGACGAGCGTGGTGTTCGAATAGAGCGGGGTGGCGATCATCGTCACCGCATCGCCGAAGCCGGCGCCCGCGTTGCGGCTGATGTGCGCCCAGCGCATCGCATGGCTCTGCACGATGCCCTTGGGCGTGCCGGTGGTGCCCGAGGAATAGATGATGTTGAACGGATCGTCCGGACTTGTCGTGACGGGAGCAGGGGTTGCGCCGTCGGGGGCGAGCCATTGTTCGAGAACGGTGAGGCGGATCACCCTGGCCTCGATCGGCTGATTGGCGAGGCGCGCGGCCATCGCATCATCGACGAACACGATCGGCGCAGCGCAATCGGCGATCATCGCGGCAATCGCTTCGTCGGTAGCCGAGGGAGCGAGCGGGGTGGCGACCGCGCCGGCACGCAGCGCGCCCAGAAACACCGCCGCATAAGCGATCGACGGCGCGGCGGCGATCGCCACCGATTGGCGCGGCGCCACGCCATCGCGCTGAAGCCCGGCGGCGATTCGATCCATCAGCGAATCGAGCGCCGCGTAGCTCAGCGTCTCATCATCCATCGCCAGCGCCGCACGCGCACCGCGCTCAGCGGCGTGGGCACGGATCAGCTCGGGAAGCGTCGCGAAATCGGACGCCAGCATCGTCTCTGCGGTCATCGCTTCTTCGGCTAGTCCACTCCAGCCGCGATTGCCATACGCGATGTTCGAAAAACCTAGCGGCCGGTGTTCGCCGTCTGGCCGAACAGGATTTTCTTATGCTCCTCGGTCATCGGCGCATCGGCGGGGCGAATCGCCTCGCCCTTGCGATAGGCCTCGATCGTCGCGGGGCGCGCCCTGATCGAGTCGAACCAGCGCTTGAGGTTGGGAAAATCATCGAGATCCTGCCCCTGCGCCTCGTGCGGAACGATCCACGGATAGCTCGCCATATCGGCGATCGAATAGTCGCCGGTGATGAAATCCCGCCCCTCCAGCCGGCGATCGAGCACGCCGTAGAGCCGATTGGTCTCCTTCACATAACGATCGATCGCATAGGGAATCTTTTCAGGGGCATAGCGGCTGAAATGATGGTTCTGCCCGGCCATCGGGCCGAGCCCGCCCATCTGCCACATCAGCCATTGGACGGTTTCGATCTTCTTGCGCAGATCATTGCCGCCGTTGAACAGGCCGGTCTTGTTGCCGAGGTCGATCAGGATCGCGCCCGATTCGAAAATGGCGATCGGCTCGCCACCATCGGCAGGCGCATGATCGACGATTGCGGGCATGCGATTGTTCGGCGCGATCGAGAGGAAATCGGGCTTGAACTGATCGCCTGCGCCGATGTTGACGGGCAGGATTCGGTATTCGAGCCCGGCTTCTTCGAGAAACATCGTGATCTTGTGGCCGTTCGGCGTTGGCCAGTAATGAAGATCGATCATGCGTGCGCTCCCGTTTCTGTCGTTGGCGAAGCCGCGACATGGGGAACCATGATCCAGATTATAAGCATGGCGATGGCGATCAGCGTGCCCGCAAGGATGAACGCCGCGCCATCAAAGCCGATGCGCGTGCCCCATGCGAGCGACTGCGCGGCGATCAGGGGCCCCAGCACCGCTGCGACGCTGTTCATGCTGCCGATTCCGCCCTGCAGCGCGCCCTGCCGGGTTGCATCCACCATCCGCGAGAGGATGCCATTGAGCGCGGGCCAGGCGAACGCGCCAAGGCAGCCGATCAGGAAGAAGGCGTAGACCTGCCAGCCCTGCGTGACGAAGGCGTAGGCAAGCAGGCACGCCGCGCCGCAGCCGAGCCCGAGGATCGCCGCGCCGCGCTCCCCCAGGCGTTTCACCACGCGCTGCGTGAGCAGCACCTGGACGAGGAATTGCAGGAAGCCCACCCAGGCGAGGCTCCAGCCGATCGCCTTGGCGTCCCAGCCGAAGCGGATCGCCGCCCAGAACGACCAGGTGGCGGGATAGACCACGCCGCCCAACTGCCACAGGAACCAGGCGGTGAGCAGCGGCGCGGCGCGCCCGGCCTGAAACAGCGGCTTGAACGCGCCGATGACATGCGCATCGCGCAGCGAAAACGGCCGGCGATTTTCACGCGCATGCGTTTCCGGCAGGAAAAGCAGCATCGCCAGCGCGTTGATCCCAGCGAGGATCGCGGCGGTGATGAACGGCGCGCGCGGCCCCAGCGTGGCGACCAGCCCGCCGAGCGCGGGGCCGAGGATGAAGCCGATGCCGAACGCCGCGCCCAGCAGGCCGAACGAGGCGGCGCGGCGCTCCGGCGGTGTGACGTCCGCGATGACAGCGCCGGCCGGGCCGTAGATCGCCCCGGCGACGCCGGCGATGAAGCGGCCGACAAACAGCCACGCGAGCGTCGGCGCGGCGGCGGTGATGCCGTAATCCACCGCAAAGGCGAGCATCGAGATGATGAGCACGGGTCGGCGGCCGAAGCGATCGCCGAGATTGCCGATCACGGGCCCGGCGAAGAATTGCGCCAGCGCGAAGACGGCAAGCAGCCATCCCGCGATCCGCGTGGCGGCGGCGAGATCAATATGCCCGAGATGCGTGATGAGCGCGGGCAGCACCGGCATGATGATGCCGAAGCCGATCACGTCGATGGTGACGGCGGCGAGAACGATCGGGACGGCGCGGTGTTCGAAACGCATCGCTGACGTTCGCTTTCAGATGGGCGGACGGGGTGAAGTGGAGAAAGTGGAGAGTGTCGCGCGCTTTTCGCCGGATCGCGAATTCAGGGCGAGAAGGCGAGCGGTGAAGGCGTATTCCAGAACATTGCCGGAACATGGCATATTTGGACCGTGTAGGAAAGGGCGGGGAATCGATGGCCGACGCTCTTTCATCCCGCGGCGATGTATGCGATGGCGAACAGCATACCCGATATTCAGATTCGGATGTGGAGAGGTGATATGGCGAGCGCTGCCGAGGTCGAGGACAAGGCCAGTTCGATCGATGCGTTTCGCGCCGAGGCGCGCGACTGGCTGGCGGCGCATTTCCCGCCAAGCCTGAAGGGCAAGGACAATGCGATGTCGGCGGTTGAAGGGCCGACCGAGCTCTCGGCCGACGAAGCCGCGTGGAAGCAGGCGATGGGCGAGAAGGGCTGGGGCGTGCCGACCTGGCCCAAGGAATATGGCGGCGGCGGGCTGAGCCGGGCCGAGGCGCGCGTGCTTGCCGAGGAAATGGCGCGAGCCGGCGCATGGAATCCGATCGGCGGCATGGGGGTGATGATGTTCGGGCCGACGCTGCTCGAATATGGCTCCGACGCGCAGAAACGGGAGCATATCCCGGCGATCGCCAAGGGCGAGGTGCGCTGGTGCCAGGGCTATTCGGAGCCCAATGCCGGCTCGGACCTCGCCAATTTGCAGACCTTCGCCGAGGATCACGGTGACCATTATCTCGTCAACGGCCAGAAAACGTGGACGAGCGGCGGGCAATGGGCGGACAAATGCTTCGCGCTGGTCCGCACCGACAAGAGCAACAAGCATGGCGGGATCAGCTTCCTGCTGATCGACATGGACGCGCCCGGCGTCGAGACGCGGCCGATCCGGCTGATCTCGGGCAGTTCGCCCTTCTGCGAAACCTTCTTCACCGACGTGAAGGTGCCGAAGGAAAACCGCGTCGGCGAGGAAGGGCAGGGCTGGACGATCGGCAAGCGCCTGCTCCAGCACGAGCGGCAGAATCTGTCGGGCGGCGGATCGAGCGCGAGCCGGTTCTTCGCCGGCAAGAGCCTGCATGACCTGGCGAAACAGTATCGCGGGGCCGATGCCGAGGGGCGGATCGCCGACCAGGATCTGCGGATGCGGATCGTGCGCCACGAGATGGACGTGCGCGCGTTCATGGCGACGCTGCGCCGCGCAGCGATCGAGAGCAAGGCCGGGCAGGGGCCATCGGCGGCGACCTCGATCATGAAGAATGTCGGCGCGCGCATCACCCAGGATCGCGCCGAGCTGGCGATCGAGATCATGGGCATGCAGGGTCTGGGCTGGGACGGCGAGGGGTTCAGCGCGGACGAGCTGGCGCAGACGCGGACCTGGCTGTGGGGCAAGGCGGTGTCGATCTACGGCGGATCGAGCGAAATCCAGAACAACATCATCGCCAAGCGGATGCTGGGGATGCTGGATCACCAATAAGCGCGGGCAGCGCGGAGACAGACGATGGCAGTGCTCAACGACGAACAGACGATGTTGCGCGATATGGCGCGCGAGTGGGTGGACAATGAGGCGCCGGTGAGCGCGTATCGCAAGATGCGTGATAGCGCGCCGGCGGAAGGCTTCGATGCCGCCGCCTGGAGCGAGATCGGCCAGATGGGCTGGCCGGGAATCGTCGTGCCGGAGGACTATGGCGGGTCGGCATTCGGCTACCTATCGCTCGGGCTGGTGCTCGAGCAGATGGGGCGCAATCTCGTCGCTTCGCCGCTCGCCTCCAGCGCGGTGGCGGCGACGGCGATTGCCGAGGGCGGATCGGATGCGGCGAAGCAGGCTTGGCTGCCGAAGATCGCGTCGGGCGAGGTGATCGCGGCTCTGGCGATCGACGAGGGGCCGCGGCACGACCGGCGGATCGAGGCGAGTGTCAGCGGCGGTAAGCTGACCGGTCACAAGGCGTTCGTCGCGGAAGGCGATAGCGCGGGCGTGTTCGTGGTCGCGGCGGCGGACGGGCTGTATCTGGTCGATGGCGCGGCTGACGGCGTGACGCGGTCGCCTCGGCGCATGGTCGATGCGCGCAGCCATGCGGATGTGCGGTTCGATGGCGCCTCGGCCGAGAAACTCGGCGATGCGGCGCTGATCGATCGCATGTGCGACCTTGCAGCGACGGCAACCGCGGCGGAGATGCTGGGCATCGCCTTACAGGCGTTCGAGACGACCAGCGCCTATCTCAAACAGCGCGTGCAATTCGGCCAGCCGCTGGCGACCTTCCAGGCGCTGCAGCACCGGATGGCGAAGATGTTCACCGAGCTGGAGCTGATGCGTTCTGCGGTGGAGGCAGCGCTGGAGGCGATCGATGCCGGACGTTCGGATGTCGATCAGGCGGCGTGCCTCGCCAAGGCGGTGGCGGGCGAGACGCTCCACCTCGTCAGCCGCGAGATGGTCCAGCTCCACGGCGGCATCGGCATGACCGACGAGCATGACGCGGGCTTCTACATGAAGCGCGCCCAGGTTCTCGAGACGATGTGGGGAAGCGCGGCGTGGCACCGCGAGCGGTTCGCGCGGATGAATGGCTATTGATCCGACGCGCGCGCCGTCGCATCGCGGCGGCATGACCAATAGACCGGGCTACGCCTTTTCGACGCGCTTCAAGGTGCGCTACGCCGAAATCGATGGGCAGCGCGTGGTGTTCAACTCGCGCTATCTCGAATATGCCGACGTCGCCGTCACCGAGTTCTGGGAATGGACCGGTATCGGCGACAAGCTCGGCGCCGCGTGGCACGACACCGAGTTTCATGTGCGCCGCGCGGCGGTCGATTATCTAAGGCCGCTGGTGCTGGGCGACACGATCGAGGCGTTCGTGCGGATCGAACGGATTGGAACGTCGAGCCTGACGAAGCGCTTCGCGCTCGCCAACCAGCGCGGCGACCTGTGCGCGGAGATCGAGATGGTGACGGTCAACGTCCATCTGCCGACGGGGCGGCCGATCGCGATTGCGGCGGAGGTGCGGGAATTTCTTGAGGCGTTGATCGCGGCGCAGCCATCGAGCGCCGCCCAGCCGTAGCCGGCGCCGATTAAGCGAGCTCGTTATCTAAATTCGCCCGTAACCAATTCGCGCTAGCCTCCTTGCATGCAACGCCTCGATATCCTTGCTCGCCATCATAACCGTATCCGGGAAATCATGGACACGGTGTCGCAAATCATCGCAAGCTCTTCGGCGGATGCCGATCTCGATGCGCTGCGTCACCTCCGGCGCGAGACGGTCGAGGCGCTGGTCGCCTATCAGCGGTTCGTCCACGAAGAGATTTTCGAGCCGAGCCTGCTCGACGCGGAAGCGAATCCGGCGCGCAGCGATGCGCGTGCGCTCAAGATCGACTGTATCCAGCTGCAGCGCGATTATGACGATTTCGGCATGCGTTGGGCGCACCGCGACATCGTCGAGAATTGGCAGGAATATCGTCTGAGCGCCAATCTGATGATGAAGCAGATCAGGGACCACATGGCTCAGGTCGTGGAGATGCGGAAGGAATGGGTGGTTCCCGCCGCGGACCATCGCACGCCGGCGGATCAACGTCAGCGCGCTTGAAACGGCGCGTCAGGCGCGCAGCACGCGATCGTCGAACAGCCCGAACGCCAGCGTGCTGGCGTACATCGCCACCGCCCGGTCGCGCGGCATGGTGCTGGCCCATTTGCGCATGTCGAAGGCGGCGTTCTGGAGCGCCATCAGGGTTTGCGCGGCGACCAGGGGATCGATCGCGCGGATCGAGCCTTCGGCGATGCCGTCGGACATCGTGCCGGCGAAGCGGCGGGCGATGCGGTTCGAGCGATCGACCATCTCGGCACGGACGCGCGGCGGCAGGCCGTGGAGTGCGGTGGTGCGCAGCAAAGGCCCGCGTTCGGAGAATTGCACGTCGAGCAGCGTCGCGATCGTGCTCGACAGGCGGTGCCAGTGACTGCCGGGAAGCGCGTCGGCCTCGCCCTGCGCGGCGGCGATGGTGTCGAAACTGCGCTTGTAGCAGGCGATCACCAGATCGTCCTTGGCGTCGAGATGGTGGTAGAAGCTGCCCTTGGTGACGTTCAGCTCGCTGGCGATCTTCTGCACAGAGGCGCCGCGATAGCCGAGTTCGTTGATCAGGCGCGTGGCTGCGCGCAGGAACTGTTCGCGTCCCGGCACGGCCTCGTCATGATCGAGATCGATGATATCGGGCGTCCAGCGCGCGTCGGGCGCGGCGATGCCGTGGGCGAAAATGTCCATCAGCCGCGCTTCGATCCGCGCGTATTGATCGGGATCGTAACGGACCAGCCAGATCGGCAGCCAGAAGGT
The DNA here is from genome assembly GCA_051960335.1 of Sphingomonas sp. Taxonomy (GTDB): domain Bacteria; phylum Pseudomonadota; class Alphaproteobacteria; order Sphingomonadales; family Sphingomonadaceae; genus Sphingomonas. Next base: position 1,688 of record JBQCEK010000002.1, on the reverse strand, counting down.
GTTTTCGAGCAGGACATGCGCGCGGGCGCCGTGGAGATCGTGCTCCGCCTTGGTGTTGCCATCGCCCCACAGATTGCGGGTGCGGCGGAACACCTCGCGCCAGCCGGCGAGGAGCGGGCCCTTGAACGGCTCCTCCATCGCGCGGAGATCGGAAAGGACGGCGACGGCCTGTTCCGCGCCCTGCTCGATCCGGGCGCAGCGCTGCATGTTGATCGAGAGATAGCGCGCGACGCGCGTCTCGGGGGTCGGCTCCTCCATCGCCTCGTCGAGCATCGCCATCAGCGTGTCGAGCGTGTTTTCGAAGCACGCGGCGGCGAGATCGTCCTTGCGCTTGAAATAGTAAGTGACGCTGGTGGTATTGAGGCCGACGCGGCGGGCGACATCGGCGAAGGTCATGCCCTTGGCGCTCTGTTCGTTGATCGCCTGCGCCGCGGCCGCGAGAATCGCGTCGCGTTTGGCGCGGAATCGCTTGGTTCCGCCCTCAATCTCTTCCCGCACTGACGCCAACTGCCCCTCCATCGCGAAAATCAGATTATCAGCTTCGGTTCGAAGGGACAGAACTTTTTGTGACCGCTTCGTGACCACGCGATTGCGAGCGCGGCGGGACCGCAAAAGGCGGCGGATCGACTTTACCGAAGATGCGGTATGGTCTAGGCCAATCGGCAAAGCCGTTCGATGGAGGATGAGGAATGGATTTCACGCTGACCGATCGCCAGACCTATTGGCGGGACCGAGTGAGGGACTTCATCGACCGCGAAATCCGTCCGCGCCAGGGCGATTATGAAGCGCAATCACATGATGGTGAGCGCTGGAAAGTCATCCCGGTGATCGAGGAAGTGAAGGCCAGGGCGAAGGCGGCGGGGCTGTGGAATTTCTTCATGCCGCCGCGTTCGGGCCGTGCGCATGTGGACGATACGTTCGCCTTCGAGGGCGAGCAGCTTACGAACCTTGAGTATGCTCTGTGCGCCGAGGAGATGGGCAAGATCGGCTGGGCGAGCGAATGCTTCAACTGCTCGGCGCCCGATACCGGCAATATGGAGGTACTGCTGCGTTACGGCACCGCCGAGCAGAAGGAGCGGTGGCTGAAGCCCCTGATGAACGGCGAAATCCGTTCCGCCTTTCTGATGACCGAGCCCGCGGTTGCGAGCTCCGACGCGACCAACATCCAGACGAGCATGGTGCGCGATGGCGACGATTATGTCGTCAACGGGCGCAAATGGTGGTCGTCGGGCGTGGGTGATCCGCGCTGCAAGGTCGCGATCCTGATGGGCAAGACCGATCCGGAGGCGGGGCGGCACACGCAGCAATCGATGATGATCCTCGACATGGAAACGCCCGGCGTGACGATCGAGCGGATGCTGTCGGTCTATGGCTATGACCATGCGCCGCACGGGCATGGCGAGGTGGTGCTGGAGGATGTTCGCGTACCCGCCGAAAACATCTTGCTCGGCGAGGGGCGCGGGTTCGAGATCGCACAGGGGCGGCTCGGGCCGGGGCGCATCCATCATTGCATGCGGACGATCGGGGTCGCCGAAACGGCGATCGAGGCGATGGCCAAGCGGCTGCTTACCCGCGTCGCGTTCGGCAAAAGGATCGCCGATCATTCGGTGTGGGAGCAGCGCATCGCGCGGGCGCGGATCGATATCGAGATGACGCGGCTGCTCTGCCTCAAGGCCGCCGACATGATG
>JBQCEK010000001.1:0-6957 GCA_051960335.1 Sphingomonas sp. | reverse complement strand
CAATGAACTTGCGCTTGGCCTCGGGGTCCGTAACGCCCGCGAGACCATTCAGGAACAGCGTTTCGGCGTTCACATGGACGAGCGGGATGTTGTAATGCCCGCGGAACAAGCTGACGACCTGATCGGCCTCCCCGGCGCGCATCAGGCCGTGATCGACGAACACGCAGGTCAACTGCTCGCCGATCGCTTCATGGATCAGCACCGCCGCGACCGCCGAGTCGACGCCGCCGGAAAGCCCGCAGATCACCCTGCCCTTGCCGACCTGTTGACGGATCTCGGCGATCTTGGCGTCACGGAACTCGGCCATCGTCCAGTCGCCCGAAAGGCCGCAGACGTGGCGAGCGAAATTGGCGATCAGCCGGCCGCCATCGGGCGTGTGGACGACCTCCGGATGAAACTGCATCGCGTAATAGCGCCGCGTATCGTCGGCGATCACCGCGAACGGCGCGCCGGGGCTGGAAGCGACGATGCGGAAGCCGGGCGCGAGCTCGGTCACCTTGTCGCCGTGACTCATCCAGACCTGATGTTTCTCGCCCTCGCTCCACAGGCCGTCGAACAGGTCGCAACCGTCTTCGATGTCGATGAAGGCATGGCCGAACTCGCCCGAATCTCCGCGCGCGACTGCGCCGCCGAGCTGAGTCATCAGCGCTTGCTGGCCGTAGCATATGCCGAGCAGCGGGAGCCCTGAATCGAGGATGGCTTGCGGGATGCGGGGGCTGCCCCCGTCGATAACCGACGCCGGCCCGCCCGACAGGATCACACCGCGCGGTTTCAGTCGCTCGAACGCCGCCTCGGCCGCGTTGAACGGCGCGATTTCGCTATAGACGCCGGCTTCGCGGACGCGGCGTGCGATGAGTTGGGTAACCTGACTGCCGAAATCGACGATCAGGATATTGTCCTGGGCATGATCAACCATGCCTCAGCCGCATAGCAGATGCTCGGGCGCGCGAAAGGGCGAATATGAGGCGTCAGCTGCCGAACTGGATGTCGCCGATCGCGCCTTGATGGATCGAGCAATAGAAGGCGCGCCCATCAGCGATCGCGCCGCTGACCATCCACTCGCCATTGATGCCGTCCACGCGCGCGGCGCCGGCCCCACCGCTAACGCGCGATCGAACCGCGGCGAGACAACTGCTCACCGCCTGATCGCGGTTGGAAATGCCCGTGGTGGCGACGAAAGCGGGCGTCGTATCTGGCTGGTTGAAGCTGTTCACGGTCCCCGGCGCCTGGCTGGGGTGAGCGTCAAGCTGGTCTTCGTCGCTTTCCGGTGCTGGCGCGGCACTCGCGGCCGGCGCGGCGGCGTCGGCCGTCGCATCGCTGTGCCAGCTGCGCCAGCTGTTGTCGTCATCCTGCGGCGCCGGCGCGGGAATGTCGGCATCCGGCGGCGCGGCATCCCGACTGGCGAATCCCCCGAGCGTCGAACTCGAACCATCGTCGGCCGCCGACGCCGCTTCGCCACCTCTCGAACCGCCGTCACCCGCCGGCGAGTCATCGTCGTTGGGATTATTATCCGGCGCAGCCATCTGATCGTCGCCGGTCGGCGACGCGCCGTCCTCCTGGCTCGACTGCTGCCAACCCTGATCGCTGTCGGACGGCGGCGGCGTCCAGCCCTGCTGCGCCCAGACCGGTGTCGACACCATTGATGCAAGCGCCGCGGCTATCATCACGCCCCGGATCGACCAGCCTGCCATCATTCTTCTCCCAACAACACGCCGCAGACAACGCGCCGAGCGCCAAGGCTGCTCCATCGCAACTGTCGGAAGGATGAACCCGTCAGTCGAGCTGCATGCCGGTCCATTGGCCAGCGAAAGCCCACATGTCGGCCGCCTCGGCGATCGCCGTGTCGGTGGGCTTGCCCCAACCGTGGCCAGCGCGCGTCTCGATGCGGATCAAGTGGGGCTTTTCGCCCGCCTGCGCATGCTGGAGCGCGGCGATATATTTGAAGCTGTGCCCCGGCACCACGCGGTCGTCGGTGTCCGCCGTCACCACCAGCACGGCGGGGTAAGCCGCGCCGGGCGTGATGTTGTGACAGGGCGAATAAGCCAGCAGCGTGCGAAACGCCGCTTCATCGGCGGGCGAGCCGTAATCGTCCACCCAATAGCGCCCGGCGGTGAACTTGTCGAAGCGCAGCATATCCATCACGCCGACGATCGGGATCGCCGCGGCGAACAGTTCGGGGCGCTGATTGACCACCGCGCCGATCAACAGGCCGCCGTTGGAGCCGCCCTGGATCGCCAGCTTGTCCGGCGCGCTGATCCCCTGGGCGATCAAATGCTCGGCAGCGGCAATGAAATCGTCGAAGCTGTTCTGCTTGTTGGCTAATCGGCCGCCTTCATGCCATTCCTTGCCATATTCGCCCCCGCCGCGAATGCCCGCGACGGCGAACACGCCGCCGGCCTCCATCCAGGCGATGCGGCTGGCGGCGAAGCTCGGCGGCACCGGAATATTGAAGCCCCCATAGCCGTAAAGCAGCGTCGGCGCGGGCTCGGCGGGCAGATCGCGGTGGCCGACGACGAACATCGGCACGCGGGTGCCGTCCTTCGACGTGACGAACACCTGTTCAACGACGAACTTGTCGGGATCGAAGCCCACGTCGGGCGCGGCCCACACCGCGCTTTCACCCGTCGTCACATCGGCGCGGTAGATCGTCGTCGGCGTGGCGAAGCTGGTGAAGGCGTAGAATGCCTCGGGATCATCATGCGTGCCGCCCAGGCCGCCGACCGAACCGATCCCCGGCAGCGCCAGATCGCCAAGCCGCTTGCCGTCCAGCGAATAGCGCCGCACCTCATTCTTCACGTCGCGCATATATTGGGCGACGAGCACGCCGCCGATGATCGCCGCCCCTTCCAGCACGGCATCGTCCTGCGGCACGATCTCTTTGAGCTGGCGAGTCATCGAGGCGACGTCCATCGTCACGATCCGTCGCCGCGGGGCGTTCTGATCGGTGACGAAATAAAAGGTCGCGCCCTGATTGCCGGCAAGCGCCCAGTGATTGTCCATGCCGCGCACGATTACGCGCTTCGTCATGCGCGGCGTCGTGAGATCGATCAGCGTCAACTCGAAACGGTCGTCGGTGCCTTCCGACGAAGAAACGAGCAGCCAATTGCCGTCGTCGGTAATCTCCGCGACGCTGTTGAGCCGCGGCCGATCGGGCGTCGAAAAGACCAGGCGGTCGGCCGCCTGATCGTCGCCCAAGCGGTGGAAATAGACCGCATGGTTGTGATTGAGCTGCTGAAAGGCGGCCCCCGCCGCCGGCTCCGGAAAGCGCGAATAGAAGAATCCCGCGCCGTTCTTCGCCCAGGCGAAGTTGGAGAATTTGACCCAATGGACCTCGTCGGCCAGCAGATCGCCGGTGGCGACGTCGAGCACCTTGACGGTGCGCCAGTCCGCACCACCATCCTGGACGGCGTAGAGCAGCTTGGCGCCGTCTTCGGAAGGGACCCATTCGGCCAATGCCGTCGCGCCGTCATCCGACCAGCCGTTAGGATCGATCAGGACGCGCCCTTCGCCGTCCAGTTGCTCGCGCACGAAAAGCGTCGCCTGGTTCTGAAGCCCGGTGTTGTGCGCGTAGAAATAGCGCCCGCCCTTCTTCACCGGCACGCCGAAACGCTCGAAATCGAAAAGCTCAGTGATCCGCGCCTTGAACCGATCGCGGCCCGGCAATGTCGCCAGATAGGCGTCGGTCACGGCATTCTCGGCCGCGACCCAATCGGCAACGCGCGGATCGGTCCGCACGTCATTCTCCAGCCAGCGATAGGGGTCGGCGACATCGATGCCGAATTGCTGTTCGACCAGCGGCTCGCGCAGCGTTTCGGGATAGACGAGCTTCTCGGTCATTCTCTTGCGCAATCCTCTTCCACGGTGGCGCTATGCGACGCCGAACGGGCGCGCAAACGAAAAGGGGCCGCATCACACATGTGACGCGGCCCCCTTTGGGACAAGAGCTTGGCCTTCGATCAGGCGGCTTCGTCGAACTCTTCACCCTGCACCGGGCCCGAATCCTGGCCCTTCGCGGCCGGATCGCGATCGACCAGCTCGATGATCGCGATCGGCGAGGCGTCCGACGCGCGGATGCCGGCCTTGATGATGCGGGTATAGCCGCCATTGCGATCGGCGTAGCGCTTGGCCAGCACGTCGAAAAGCTTCACCAGCTGCGCATCGTCAAGCAGGCGCGCGTGCGCCAGGCGACGGTTCGAAAGGCCACCCTTCTTGGCCAGCGTGATCAGCTTCTCGACATAGGGGCGAAGCTCCTTCGCCTTGGCGACCGTCGTGGTGATCTGCTCGTGCTTGATCAGCGCGGCAGACATGTTGCGGAACAGGGCGGCGCGATGGGCCGAGGTACGCTGCAGCTTACGGCCGCCGACACGATGACGCATGATATTTTCCTTCGTTCGTTAAGGGGCCGTCTTACGGAACCCCAGACCAGGTGGGACGGTGGGCCACCCAATCATCCGTCACCCCGGGCTCGACCCGGGGTCCCGCTTCTTCTTCATGGCCCGACGCGGGAATGAATCCCGCGTCGTCGGACCTCGCTGCGCGAGGCCGGCCGGGCTGTCGGCGTCTCCGAGTTAGCTGCGCTAACCCGGTGCGCCTTAGCCCATAATCTCCTGTTCGAGCTTCTTGGCCATCTCTTCGATGTTCTCCGGCGGCCAGCCGGGAATTTCCATGCCAAGGCGCAGGCCCATGCTCGACAGCACTTCCTTGATTTCGTTCAAGGACTTCCGGCCGAAATTCGGCGTGCGCAGCATCTCCGCTTCGGTCTTCTGAACCAGATCACCGATGTAGATGATGTTGTCGTTCTTCAGGCAGTTCGCCGAACGAACCGACAGTTCGAGCTCGTCGACCTTCTTGAGCAGATAGCGGTTGATCTGCTGCGTGTCGCCCTGCGCTTCGGCAGCGGCCGGCGCCGCCTGACCGACCGTCGCGGCACGGGTGATCGCCGAATCGTCGAAGTGGACGAACAGCGCGAGCTGATCCTGAAGGATGCGCGCGGCATAGGCCAGGCCATCCTCGGGCGTGATCGTGCCGTCGGTTTCGATCGTCAGCGTCAGCTTGTCGTAATCGAGATCCTGGCCAACGCGGGTCGGGTCGACCTTGTAGCTCACCTGGCGCACCGGCGAATACAGCGCATCGACCGGAATCAAGCCGATCGGGGCATCGGCCGGACGGTTGGCGACAGCGGGGACATAGCCCTTGCCGACATCCGCGGTGAGCTCCATGTTCAGCGTCGCGCCTTCGTCGAGGTGGCACAGCACCAGTTCGGGGTTCATCACTTCGATGTCGCCCGAAACGGCGATGTCGCCGGCCTTGACTTCGGCCGGGCCGGTCGCGCTGAGCTGAAGACGCTTGGCGCCTTCGCCCTGCATCTTGAGCGCGATCTGCTTCACGTTGAGCACGAGGTCGGTCACGTCCTCACGCACGCCGGCGAGCGACGAGAACTCGTGAAGCACGTTTTCGATCTTGATCGAGGTCACCGCAGCGCCCTGCAGCGACGAGAGCAGCACGCGGCGCAGCGCGTTGCCGAGCGTCAGGCCGAAGCCACGCTCCAGCGGTTCAGCGACAAACGTCGCCTTGCGCTTGCCGTCACCGCCCGACTTCTTCTCGAGGCCGTTGGGCTTCTTCAGTTCCTGCCAGTTCTTGGCATTGATCGCCATCATGGTCCCCTCGGGGCTAGGGCCGCGGCGCGTCCGCTGCGGCCGGAATTCAAAATACGACGGGGCCGGACGGAGCCCCGGTTAGGCAGGTATTAGACGCGACGCCGCTTGGACGGACGCACGCCATTGTGGGGGATCGGCGTCACATCGCGGATCGAGGTGACGACCAGGCCCACGGCCTGGAGGGCGCGCAGCGCGCTCTCGCGGCCCGAACCCGGACCCTTGACCTCGACCTCGAGCGTGCGGACGCCATGCTCGGCGGCCTTCTTGCCCGCATCCTCGGCCGCGACCTGCGCCGCGTACGGGGTCGACTTGCGCGAGCCCTTGAAGCCCATCATGCCGGCCGAAGACCAGCTGATCGCATTGCCCTGCGCGTCGGTGATCGTGATCATGGTATTGTTGAAGCTGGCGTTCACGTGCGCGACGCCGGCGGTGATGTTCTTGCGCTCGCGCCGCTTAATGCGCTGAGGTTCGCGTGCCATTCTCTATATCCCTATCTGTAAAGACCGGGAGCCGGACGGGCCGGCTCAAAACCGACCTGATTACTTCTTCTTGCCGGCGATCGGCTTGGCCTTGCCCTTGCGGGTGCGCGCATTGGTATGCGTGCGCTGGCCGCGAACGGGCAGACCCTTACGATGGCGGAGACCGCGATAGCAGGCCAGATCCATCAGCCGCTTGATGTTCATCGCCACCTGACGACGAAGATCACCCTCGACGGTGTAACCGGCGTCGATCGTCTCACGGATCTGCAGGACTTCCTGGTCCGACAGGTCCTGAACGCGGCGCTCCGGCGCGATGCCGAGCTTGGCGGTGATTTCCTTGGCTTTGGCCGGGCCGATGCCGTGGATATAGGTAAGCGCGATCTCGACGCGCTTGTTGGTCGGGATATTGACACCCGCAATACGTGCCATGTCTTCTGTTTCTCCTGCTCCACAGGACGGCTGGCAACCGTCCCATCTCGACGCGTTGGCCCCCGGAACGACGAAAATACGGCGCGCGCAACAGCGCCGCCGGAAACCGGGTTCGAGGGATGGGCGCTAGGTAGGGAGAGTCGCGCGGGGAGTCAAGCAACACCAGTCGCCCGGCCCGGTTCCGCTTCATCGCTCTTAACCACCTTAGCTTCTTCCGCTTTCTGCCCATTCTGGCTATGGATAATTTTCCTTAGGCACGCGCGGGGCGTGTTCTTGGGGCCCCGGCCATGTACGGCCGGACATTCGGGTGGGTGGGGATTATGCGTTTCGTATCGTTAATGAAGCTCGCGATGGCGGCTGCGCCGATCGCGCTCGCGGCGCCTGCCGTTGCC